>JAOAFL010000016.1 GCA_026416295.1 Burkholderiales bacterium
CAACTCGCTCGCGCACGCCGTCGGCAGCCGCCGCTACGCGACGCGCGACGGCTCGCGCAACAATTGGTGGATCGCGCTGCTCACCTTCGGCGAGGGCTGGCACAACAACCATCACCGCTTCCCCGGCGCGGCGCGCCAGGGCTTTCGCTGGTGGGAGATCGACCTCACCTACTACGGCTTGAAGGGGCTCGCCGCGCTCGGCCTCATCTGGGACTTGAAGCCCGTGCCGGCGGCGATCCGCGAAAGCGGCCACGCCCGATGAGAATCGCCGTCGTCGGTACCGGCATCGCCGGCAACGTGGTCGCCTACCACCTCGCGCGCGAGCACGATCTCGCCGTCTACGAGGCGGGCGATCACGTCGGCGGTCACACCCACACGCACACGGTCGAGCGGGCCGGACGCACCTGGCAGGTGGACACCGGCTTCATCGTCTTCAACGAGCGGACGTACCCGAACTTCACCCGGCTCCTTGCCGAGCTCGGCGTCGCCACGCAGCCGAGCACGATGAGCTTTTCGGTGCGCGACGAGCGCACCGGGCTCGAGTACAACGGCACGTCGCTGAACGCGCTCTTCGCGCAGCGGCGAAACCTTCTGCGGCCGGGGTTCTGGCGCATGATCGCCGACATCCTGCGGTTCTACCGCGAAGCGCCGGCGCTGCTCGATCGGACGGGAGACGACATCGCGCTCGGCGAATACCTCGCGCAAGGGCGCTACTCGCGCCAGTTCGTCGAGCAGCACATCGTGCCGATGGGCGCGGCGATCTGGTCGGCGGACCCCGCGCGCCTGCTCGAGTTTCCGGCCCGTTTTTTCGTGCGCTTTTTCCACAACCACGGCATGCTGTCGCTCGCCGACCGGCCCGAGTGGCGGGTGATCCGCGGCGGATCGGCGCGCTACGTCGAAAGGCTCACCGCCCCCTTTCGCGACCGCATCCGGCTGCGCACGCCGGTCGAATGGGTGCGCAGGCTCCCGGGGCAAGTGCTCGTCAAGGCGCGCGGCCGGCCGCCCGAGCGCTTCGAGGCGGCGTTTCTCGCCTGTCACAGCGACCAGGCGCTCGCGCTCCTTGCCGACCCGAGCCCGGCCGAGCGCGAGGTGCTCGGCGCGATCCGCTACCAGCGCAACGACGCGGTGCTGCACACCGATGCGCGGCTGCTGCCGCGCCGGCGGCTCGCGCGCGCGGCGTGGAACTACCACGTGCTCGACCGCCCCGGCGCCCCGGTCGCGGTGACCTACGACATGAACCGCCTTCAGTCGCTCGACGCGCCGGAGCGCTTTCTCGTGACGCTCAACCGCAGCGACGCGGTAGATCCGGCCAAAGTGATCGCCCGCATGACCTACGCGCATCCGCTCTTTACGCGCGCGGCGGTCGCGGCGCAGTCGCGCCAGCGCGAGATCAACGGGCCGCTTCGCACCTTCTACTGCGGCGCCTACTGGCGCTACGGTTTCCACGAGGACGGCGTGGTGAGCGCCCTCGCCGCGCTCGAACACTTCCGCGAACGCCTGCATGCAGAGCGCGCTCTACGTCGGGCGGGTTAGGCATCGGCGCTTTGCGCCTCGCCCGCACGCCTTCGAGTACCGGCTGTTCATGGTCTGGCTCGATCTCGCCGAGCTGGACAGCGTGTTCCGCGGCCGGTGGCTCTGGTCGGCGCACCGGCCGGCGCCCGCGCGGTTCCTGCGCGCCGACTACCTCGGCGATCCGGCGGTGCCGCTCGAGCGCGCGGTGCGCGAGCGGGTCGAGGAACGCACCGGCCGGCGCCCGGTCGGGCCGATCCGCATGCTCGCGCACCTGCGCTACTTCGGCTACTGCTTCAACCCGGTCACCTTCTACTACTGCTACGAGCCTGCCGGCGCGCGGATCGAGACGATCGTCGCCGAAATCACCAATACGCCGTGGAACGAGCGCCACGCCTACGTGCTCGAACGCGCACGCGGCGAGGTCCGCGGGCGCGTCATGCGCTGGCGGTTCGCAAAAGCGTTTCACGTCTCGCCCTTTCTCGACATGGCGCTTCTCTACGATTGGCGCTTCGGCGAGCCGGGGCGAACGCTCGCGGTGCACATGGAAGACTGGCAGGAGGGCCGGAAGGTCTTCGATGCGACGCTCACCCTCGCGCGCCGGGAAATTTCGACCGCGCAGCTCGCCGCAGCGCTCGCGCGCTTTCCCCTCATGACCGCGAAGGTGATCGGCGCGATCTACTGGCAGGCGCTCAGGCTTTGGCTGAAGCGCACGCCCTTTCACCCGCATCCCGCGAAAATCGCGGCCTCCGGAGGCGCCGATACGGCGAACACCCGATGAACGACTCGACGCTTTCTCCGACTCGCCCGCAGGTGCGCGCAGGAACGCGCTTTCTCGACCGGCTCGCCGAGCGCGCGGTGCGCGCTCGGCTCGCGGGTCTCGTGCACGGGCGCCTCACGCTGATCGCAGGCGGCGCGGCGAGCCGCTACGGCCGGGGCGGGCAGCCGCCGCTCGAGGCGACGCTATGGGTGCACGACCCCCGGTTCTGGGCCGAGATCGCCCTCGGCGGCTCGATCGGCGCGGGCGAAGCGTACATGAAGGGCTACTGGAGCACGGACGATCTCACCGCGCTCGTACGCATCCTCCTTCGGAACCGCGCGGTGCTCGATGGCATGGAAACCGGCCTTGCGCGGCTCGCCGCGCCGGCGCGCAAGCTGCTTCACCTCCTCAACCGCAACACGCGCGCGGGCGCGCGCCGCAACATCGTCGCGCACTACGACCTCGGCAACGACTTCTTCGCGCTCTTTCTCGATCCGACGATGATGTACTCGTGCGCGATCTTCGAGCGGCCGGAGATGACGCTCGAGGAGGCGCAGCGCGCGCGGCTCGAGCGCATCTGCCGCAAGCTGGAACTCGGCCCGCAGGACCACCTGCTCGAGATCGGCGCCGGCTGGGGGAGCCTTGCGATCCACGCCGCGCAGCGCTACGGCTGCCGGGTGACGACGACGACGATCTCGCCTGCGCAGCACGCGGCGGCGCGCGAGCGCGTCGCCGCGGCGGGGCTCGCCGACCGCGTGCAGGTGCTCTCCGAGGACTACCGCGATCTGCGCGGCCGCTACTCGAAGCTCGTATCGATCGAGATGATCGAGGCGGTCGGTCACGACTACTACGACACGTACTTCGGCGTCTGCGCCCGGCTGCTCGAGGACGACGGCCTGATGCTCCTTCAGGCGATCACCATCGCCGACCAGCGCTATGAGGCCGCGCGCCGCTCGGTGGATTTCATCCAGCGGCACATTTTCCCGGGAAGCACGATCCCGTCGGTGACCGCGATGCTCGCGAGCCTGACGCGCGCAAGCGACCTGAGGCTCGTGCACCTGGAAGACATCGGCCCGCACTATGTGCCGACGCTCCGGGCCTGGCGCGAGAACCTGCTCGCCCGACGCGAGGCGGCGCGCGCGCTCGGCTTCGACGATGAATTTCTGCGCAAGTGGGAGTTCTATTTCTGCTACTGCGAGGGCGGGTTCGCAGAACGCGCGATCGGGGATGTGCAGATGCTCCTTGCCAAGCCCGGCAACCGGCGCGCGCCGCTCGTTGCGCCGCTGTCTTAGCCTTCGCGCGGTTCGCGCCGTTCCGGCATCGAAGCCCTCGCGCGGCCTGCGATGAGCACGGCGATCGTCTGGTTCCGCCGCGACTTGCGCCTTGCCGACAACGCGGCGCTCGCGGCAGCGCTCGAGCGCGCCGACCGGCTCGTGCTCGTCTACGTCCACGCGCCGGACGAAGACGGCGACTGGCCGCCGGGGGCGGCGAGCCGCTGGTGGCTGCATCGGAGCCTTGCGGCGCTTTCGGCCGATATCGCGCGGCGCGGCTCGCGGCTCGCGATCCGGCGCGGGCCGAGCCTCGATGCGCTTCGCGCGCTCGTTCGCGAGACCGGCGCCCGGCTCGTCTGCTACAACCGCGTCTACGAACCGGCGCGGCTTGCCGCGGACCTCGCGCTCGGCAAAGCGCTCGCGGCCGACGGCATCGAGGTGCTGGCCTTCGCGGGCCATCTTCTCGCCGAGCCCTGGGCGGTCGCGAACCGCGCCGGTGCCTCCTACCGCGTCTATACGCCGTTTGCGCAGGCGTTGCGCGCAGACCTCGTCGCACCCGAGCCGCTCGCTGCCCCGCGCGCGCTTCCGCCCGCGCCGCAGGTGCCGTCGCTCGCCCTCGACGCGCTGGAACTCAATCCCCGCATCCGCTGGGACGAGGGGTTGGAGGCCGCCTGGACGCCGGGCGAGGCGGCTGCCGAGGAGAAGCTCGCCTCGCTCGCTCTGAAGCTACCCGCCTACGCCGCGGCGCGCGACCTGCCGGCCGAAGCCGCGACGACACGACTTTCGCCCCACCTCCACTTCGGCGAAATCACGCCGGGACGCATCTGGCTGGAACTCCGGCGGCTTCGCGAAGGCGCGGCGCCGGCCCTTCGCGCCGGGATCGAATTGCTGCAGCGCGAGCTCCTCTGGCGCGAGTTCGCGCACCATGTGCTCTACCACCACCCGAAAACGCCCGATGCGCCGCTCGATCCCCGCTTCGCGAAGTTCGAATGGCGAGCCTCCGAGACGCTTCTTTCCGCCTGGCAGCGGGGAAGGACTGGCATCCCGATCGTGGACGCCGGCATGCGCGAACTGTGGCGCACCGGCTTCATGCACAACCGCGTGCGCATGATCGTCGGGTCGTTTCTCACGAAGCATCTGCGCATCGACTGGCGGGCGGGTGCGCGCTGGTTCTGGGACACGCTGGTCGATGCCGACCTCGCGAACAACACGCTCAACTGGCAGTGGGTCGCCGGCTGCGGCGCGGATGCCGCCCCCTACTTTCGCATCTTCAACCCGGTGCTCCAGAGCCGGAAGTTCGACCCCGAGGGCGCGTATCTGCGCCGCTGGCTGCCGGAGCTTTCGCGCCTGGAGAGCCGCCACATCCACGCGCCCTGGGAGGCGCCGCAAGCGGCCCTTGCCGCCGTTGGCGTGCGCCTTGGCGAGACCTATCCCCTTCCGATCGTCGAGCTCGCCCGCGCGCGCGCCGAGGCGCTCGCGGCGTTTCGCGCGCTGCGCGCGCCCCGGCGCGGCCGGTGAGCCGCCTCGACACGCGCGCTCAGTAGGTCTTGTAGGGCAGGAATTTCCCGCTCATCACGACGCGCACCCGGTCGCCCTTCGGGTCCGGCTCGCGCGAGATGTCCATCGTGAAATCGATCGCGCTCATGATGCCGTCGCCGAACTCCTCGTGAATGAGCGCCTTGATGGTGGTGCCGTAGACCATGACGATCTCGTAGAGCCGGTAGATGAGCGGATCGGTCGGCACCGCCGTGGGCAGCGACCCCTTGTACGGCACCTGCTGGAGCAGCGCGACCGCCTCCTCCGGCAGACCGAAGATTTCGGCGATTTTCTTCGCCTGCGCCGCATCGAAGGTCATCTGGCCGAGACAGCCGGCGGTGACCCACTCCTTCGACAGGCCGACGCGCTTTGCGACCTCCGCCCATTTGAGGCCTTTGGCGATTTTCGCCGCGACGATCAACTCGGTGACGTCCTCGCGCCGCAAGGGCTTCGCGTAGGTCGGAACGAGACTGGCCGGTGCGTTCATGTGTCCTCCTTGCTCATGCGTTGGAATGAAGGGAAACGACCGTCGCGCCGCGCACGCCCGCGTTCGTCGCCGCTCGGGGCGACCGCTCGCGCGGCTCCGACGCCGAGGCAACCTCGCCGCCCTCCAGCCCGGGGCGAACGAGCCGCGGTGCGCCGCCCGTCGCTGCGGCCGAGCGCGCGCGGCTCACGAGAAAATCGAGCAGGTGGTTGCGGATCCTGTAGTACTGCGGGTCGTGGTGAAGGTCCGCGCGCGTGCGGCTGCGCGGCAGCGTGTTTTCGACCACCTCGACGATGCGCGCGCGCGGACCGGAAGACATGAGCAGGATCCGGTCGGCGAGCAGGATCGCCTCGTCCACGTCGTGCGTGATCATGAACACCGTCTGGCGCGCCGCCTGCACCATGCGCAGCAGTTCGTCCTGCAGCGCGCCGCGCGTGAGCGCGTCGAGCGCGCCGAACGGTTCGTCGAGAAGCAGCATCTTCGGTTCGATCGAAAAAGCGCGCGCGATGCCCACCCGCTGCTTCATGCCGCCCGAGAGCTCGGCCGGCCGCTTGTGCTCGGCCCCCGCGAGCCCGACCTTCGCCAGGGTTTCCTTCGCGCGTGCGCGCACGCGCGCCGCGGGCCACTCGGGCCAGCGGGCGCGAACCGCGAAAGCGACGTTGCCGAGCACCGTCAGCCACGGAAGGAGCGCGTGGTTCTGGAACACCACGCCGCGGTCGAGGCCGGGACCCGAAATCTCGCGTCCGTCCACGATGACGGCGCCCGCGCTCGGCGTCTCGAGCCCGGCGAGCACGTTGAGAATCGTCGTCTTGCCGCAGCCCGAATGTCCGATCAGGCACACGAACTCGCCGCGCTCGAGGGAAAAGTTCACGTCCTCGAACACCACCGTGTCGGGCCGGCCGCGCGCGCCGGCGTACACCTTGGCGAGCCCTTCGACCTTCAGGAACGCCATCGCGCCTCCTACTCCGCGTAGCTCACGAGGCGCGCGATCCGCCCGATCGCCTGGTCGAGCCCCATCCCGACCATGCCGATCGCGAAAATGCCGACGAGGATGTTCGCGATGGAGAGGTTGTTCCATTCGTTCCACACGAAGTAGCCGATACCGGTGCCGCCCACCAGCATCTCCGCGGCGACGATCACGAGCCAGGCGATGCCGATCGAGATGCGCATGCCGGTGAAAATGGTCGGCGCGGCCGCCGGCAGGACGACGCGCAGCGCGAGCGCCGGCGGCCGCAGCTCGAGCGTGCGCGCGACCTGGATCCACTCGCGGCGCACGCTCGCCACGCCGAAGGCGGTGTTGATGAGCATCGGCCACATCGAGCAGACGAAGATCACGAACACCGCCGAGGCGTGCGAGTCCTTGAGCGCGTAGAGCGCGAGCGGCATCCAGGCGAGCGGCGAGATCGGTCGCAGCACCTGCACGAACGGGTCGAGCGCGCGGTAGGCGAGCGGCGACATGCCGATCAGGAAGCCGAGCGGGATCGCGGTCGCCGCCGCGAGCGCAAACCCCGAGAGCACCCGCCCGAGCGAATAGGCGAGCTGCACACCGATGCCCTTGTCGTTCGGACCGCGGTCGTAGAACGGGTCGCGCAGGTGCTCGAGCAGTTTTGCGCCCACCTCGAGCGGGCCCGGCATCGCCGAGCGCTGGCCGGTGGCGGCGGCCGCGCCGACGAGCTTCGCGTACTCGTCGCTCACCGCCTGGCGGCCGCCGGCGGGAAGGGTCGCCAGATGCCAGGCGGCGAGCAGCAGCGCGAGCAGAAAGAGCGACACCGCCGCCGCGCGCAGTCCGAGCGGCATCATCGCTCAGCTCCGGCGGATCGCGAACCCGCGCAGATACGCTTCCGGCTGCGCCGGATCGAAGGTCTTGCCGAGCACCGCAAAGCTCTTCATGGTCGCCTCGGGCGGCGTCATCCCCGCCTCGCGCATGAGGCGCGCGGCGTCGGTGGCGAGGAACACTTCGCGCGCGATCCTGGCGTAGTCGACGTCGGCCTTCAGTTGTCCCCAGCGCTTCATCTGCGTGAGGATCCAGACCGCGAACGAATGCCAGGGGAACGGATCGAAGTCGATGCGGTCGGGCACGCGCCGAATGTTTCCGAGCCCGTCGGCGAAGACCCCGGTCAGTACCTGCTCGACCACCGTCACCGGCTGATTCAGGTAGTTCGCGGGCGCGATCGCGGCCGCGATCTCCTTGCGGTTCTCCGGTCGCCGGGCGTATGCGGTCGCATCGAGGATCGCGCGCACGAGCGCGCGGTAGGTGTTCGGCAGCGTGGTGACGAACTCGCGGCTCGCGGCAAACGCGCAGCACGGATGCCCGTCCCACATCTCCTTGGACAGCATGTGAATGAACCCGACGCCGTCGTAGACCGCACGCTGGTTGAAGGGGTCCGGACCGAGGAAGCCGTCGAGGTTGTCGGCACGCAGGTTGGCGACCATCTCGGGCGGCGGCACCGCGCGGATCTGGATGTCGCGATCGGGATCGAGGCCGTGCTCGGCGACGAGGTAGCGCAGCAGGTAGTTGTGGATCGAGTAGTCGAAGGGCACCGCGAACCGGAACCCTTTCCACGTTTTCGGATCGCGCCGCTCCTTGTGTTTCAGCGAGAGCGTGACCGCCTGCCCGTTCACGTTCTCGATCGCCGGGATCGTGTACGGCACGGGGTTCGCGCCGACGCCGAGCGTGATCGCGAGCGGCATCGGCGAGAGCATGTGCGCGGCGTCGTACTCCTTGGCGAGCGTTTTGTCGCGGATCACCGCCCAGCCGGCGGTCTTGACGATCTCGACGTCCAGACCGTGCTTCGCGTAAAAGCCCATCGGGTGCGCCATGATGATCGGGGTGGCGCAGGTGATCGGGATGAACCCCACCGAGAGCTTCGTCTTTTCCGGGCGGCCGGCGCCCTGCGCGAACGCCTCCTTCGCCCGCCCGAGCGGAAACACGCTCTCCAAGGCCGAGAGGGCGGTCGCCGCGCCGACCGCCTGCAGGAACGCGCGGCGCATCCGCGCGTTCGGAAAGAGCGCGCGCAGCACCGCTTGCTCGACGATGCGAGAATCGCGCGCTTCTTCGCTTTCGCCGCCGCTTGCGCGCCCCTCGGGCAGAACCCCCGATCGCGCTTGTAAGCCGCGCTTGTCATCGAATTCCATCGCGACCTCCGTCTTCAGGCACACGATGGGCCGAGCAACCCGCGTGCCAGAGGATCGCCCGGCGAGCAGCAAGCACAAAGAGAGCGGCAGTCGCACCAGCGATGTGCATAGGGCACCGTTCAGGTGCGCATCGCCCTTTCGCAACGTCGGCGCACGCGCTACAGTGCGCGCACGCCGCGCCGAACAGTGCTGCGTCGATGCGGGCCGGGGGATCGCCGATGTTCAGTCGGCGCAGCATGGTGCAGAAGGAGGCTTTCATGCACACCGTGATGTGGACGTTCCAGGTTCCTGCCGGCACCACCCGGGCCGACCTCGTCGCAACCATCAAGGCGACCGCGCACAACTATCTCGGCATCCCGGGGCTCGTGCGCAAGTACTACGGCATCAGCGAGGACGGCAAGACGCTCGTCGGCATCTACCTGTGGGAATCGAAGGCGGCCGCCGACGCCTTCTACACGCCCGAGTGGATCGAGACCGTGCGCAGGCGCTGGGGCTCGACGCCTTCGCGGCAGGACTGGACGACGCCGATGGTCGTCGAAAGCCCCGCGCGGCGGCTGCTCGAGGCTGCCTGAAGGCGGCGATGCGCCCCGCGCCCGCGCCGCGCGCGCAGCGATCGGCCGGCGGGGCGAGGCGCGCTCAGAACACGACGACCTTCTCGGCAGCCTTCGTCCACTCGGCAAGCTCGTCGAGCGTGCCGCGCCGCGCGGCTTCGACCAGTTGCTCGGCGCCGATGCCGCGCGCGTCCATGCAGGTGCCGCAGACCGCGATTTCGCCGCCGCGGCGTGCGATCGCCCCCAGCATGTCGGCGAGGTTGTACCAGCCCTGCGGCACCTTCTGCCCTTTGTGCGCGCAGGCCGCGGCGTCGCCCATCAGGAACACGCGCACCGCGCCGCCCCGGTCGGCGAGCGCGCGCGCAAGCCGAAGCGCGTTGTAGCAGCGCTCGGTGCCGTACGGCGGATCGTTGAGGATGAAGAGCGTGCTCATGCGTTTTCGGACTCCCCAGGATTGCGCTCCGGACGGCGGTGGATCGCGTAGCCGCCCGGCGTGTCGCGAAACGGCTGAACGAGCAGGCGATCGAGGCGCAGGTCCTCGCGGGCGCGAAACGCATCCACGCCAAGCGTCATCTGCTCGTGCCCGGCCGCCGGAGCCGCCCGATAGGTGCCGAACAGCCGGTCCCACCAAGGCAGGTTGAAGCCGAAGTTGCTGTTCGTCTCGTTGCAGGCGATCGAGTGGTGCACTCGGTGCATGTCGGGAGTGACGACGATGAGCCGCAGCCAGGGCTCAAGCGCGCCCGGAATGCGCACGTTGGCGTGGTTGAATACCGAGGTGGCATTGAGCAGGATCTCGAAGACGAGCACCGCAACCGCGGGGGCGCCGATCGCGGCGACCGCGGCGCACTTCACCCCGGCCGAGATCAGGATCTCGAACGGATGAAAGCGCGTGCCGGTGGTCGCATCTACATCGAGGTCGCTGTGGTGCACCCGGTGCAGCCGCCAGAGCGCGGGCACCGCGTGGAACATCACATGCTGCGCCCAGATCGCGAGGTCGAGCAGTGCCACCGCGACCGGCAGGGCGATCCAGGCGGGAATCGCAAGCGCGTTCAGCAACCCCCAGCCGCGCGCTTCGGCGGCGAGCGCCACCGCGATCGCCGCCCCCGGCGCAAGCAGCCTGAGCAGGGCCACATCCAGCGCAAGCAGCCCGAGGTTGTGCGGCCAGCGCGCGCGGCGCGCGAACGCGCGCTGCCGGCGCGGTGCGGCCGCTTCCCATAGCGCGACCGCCGCAAAGACGGCGACAAACGCCGCCAGGCGCAGCGCGGCCTCGAACTCGGTCGAAAACGGCATGCGGCCACTGTTCAACCAGCCGGTCGAATCGTCGAATCGGGCGCGCAGCGATGTCAAGCGAACCGGTCAGGCAGCGCCGATACGAGGGCGCGTGGGGCGGCGCCTGCAAGCGCCGCGCGGCTCGCGCGCGATTTCCTCGCGCACCGGGGGACGCGCTCGAGCCGGCGCCGCCGCGGCTTTCGCACCCGCAGGCTTGGGTACGGCTTTCCGATATGGCTCGCTACCGGCCTGCCAGTGTAGCGCTGAGGCGCCTTTGCCCGCCGCGGCGGACGCTGCCCGAGCGGCTCGGATGCCTGTTACCCCGGCGGCTGAAGCACTATGATCGCGGTGCCGGCGAGGGCGACGGCGACGCCTGCGGCGTCCCAGACGGTCGGCCGGATGCCTTCGATCGTCCACAGCCACGCGATCGCGATCGCGATGTAGACCGCGCCATAGGCGGCGTACGTGCGACCGGCGGCCGCAGGATAGAGGGTAAGCAGATACGCAAAGAGCGCAAGGCACGCCGCCGCGGGGACGAGCAACCAGGCACTTTTCCCCTGCCGCAGCCACAGGTATACGAAATAGCAGCCTGCGATCTCGGCGATCGCGGTGACGGTGAAAAGCCCTGCGGCGAACGCGAGCCCCCTCATCGGGCGCCCTCGACGTGGCAGGCGCAGGCCTCGCCCTGCGCCGCGTGAATCAGCTCCTGCAGAATCCCGCAACCGGCGATGCGCTGGCCGTTCGCGCACTGGGCGCGCAGCGCCTCGAGCTGCTGCTCCAGGCGCTCGAGCGCCTGCCGACGTGCCCGCACACGCGCAAGGTGCGCCTCCACCAGCTGGTTCACCTCGTCGCAGGCGACACTCGCCTCGCGCGCGAGCGCGAGCACCCGCCGGATATCGGCGAGCGCCATGTCGAGCGAGCGGCAGTGGCGAACGAACCGCAGCCGCTCGAGGTGCGCCGGGCCGTAGGCGCGATAGCCCGAGGGCGTTCGCGCGGGAGCATCGAGCAGCCCCTCGCGCTCGTAGTAGCGCACCGTCTGCACGTCCACGCCCGCCCGGCGGGCGAGTTCACCGATCCGCATACGCGTCCTCCGAAGGCTTGACTTTATACCGGCTACAGGGCCTGCAATGCGGGCGATGAGCGACGCCTGTTGCGATGTCCCTGACCCGGGCGCCTCGGGGCGGCACTACCGGCGCATCCTCTGGATCGCCCTGCTCGCGAACGCGACGATGTTCTTCGTCGAGCTTGCGGCGAGCCTGCACTCGGGTTCCTCGGCGCTCGCGGCCGACGCCGTGGACTTCCTCGGCGACGCCGGAAATTACGGGGCGAGCCTTGCGGCGCTCGCGGCAGGCGGCGCCTGGGTGAGCCGCGTCGCGCTCGCCAAGGGCGTCGCGATGATCGCCTTTGGCGCCGGCGCGCTCGGCTACGCAGCGGCTCGCGCGCTCTCGGGCGCACCGCCCGAGCCGGTGACGATGGGCACGGTGGCGCTCGCCGCGCTCGGTGTCAACGTCGGCGTCGCTGCGCTTCTTTTCCGCTTCCGGGGCGGCGATGCGAACATGCGCTCGGTGTGGCTCTGCAGCCGCAACGACGCGATCGGCAACCTCGCGGTGATCGGCGCGGCCGCCGGCGTCTGGCAAACCGTTACGGTGTGGCCGGATGTCGCGGTCGCCGCGGTCCTTGCGGCGCTCGGCCTGTCCTCGGGCCTTTCGGTCGCACGGCACGCGCGCAGGGAGCTCGCCGCCGCGCCGCCCGCGGCGCACGCGTGAAGCTTCGCGAGCTCTGAGTGTTCTGCAGCGACGGCAGCGTCCGCTCGCTGCCGGTGCAAGCGCAATCGGCTGAGCGTGCGCGATCCCGCACCTCGGTCGGACGGCGCGGGCTAGGATGGCGAGCACGATGGCGAACACCGCCTCTTCCTCGCAGAAGCCGCAGGCGGCATTGGCGGGCGAGATCGCTCGCCGCATCGCAGCCGTGCTCGCCGAGCGGCCGGAAGTGCTCGAAGCGTATCTGTTCGGCTCGCAGGGCACCGGGCGCGCGCAGGCGCACAGCGACGTGGACGTCGCGGTGTATCTCGACGAATCGGTGCCGGGCGCAAGCGGTTGGGGGCGCGCCGCAGAGCTCGCAAGCCTCGTCATGTCCGCGCTCGGGCGAAACGACGTGGATGTGGTGGTGCTCAACCGCGCCCCGCCGCTCCTTTACCACCGGGTGCTGCGCGACGGCGTGCGCGTCTTCTCGCGCGACCTGCGCGCGACCACCACCCGCGAAGGCTATGCGCTTTCGCGCTATTGCGATTTCGTCCCGCAGCTTGCGAAGGCGCGCGAGGCCCGACGCAGGGCACAGGGCCGATGACCCAGGGCCGCCCCGACCCGCAGGTGCTGCGCAGGCATCTGGCGGCGTTGCGCGAGGCGCTTTCGCACCTTGGCCGCTATGGCGGGCGCACCGCGGCGGAGCTGCGCGCCGACACCGGTCTGCGCTGAACGATCGGGCGGGGACTGCAGCTCGCCGTCCAGAACGTGTCGACATCGCGACGCATGTCGCCGCGGCGCAGGGACGCGATGCGCCCGATTACGCGAGCGCGATCGATCGCCTCGCCGAGGCGGGCGCGGTCGAGCCGGCGCTCGCAGCGCGGCTGCGCCCGATCGCAGGATTCCGCAAGGTGCTGGTGCACGGGTATCTGGGCGTGGACCTCGCGATCGTCGCAAAGGTGCTCGCCTACGATCTCGCCGATCTCGAGGCGTTCGCGGCGCAGGTCGAGTCGTATCTGGAGCAAGTGCGCTGAGCCGCTGCGCTCGGACCGCGCGGCCGCCCGCCGGTGTCTATCGGCTACGCGACGCGAAACACCGCCGCAAGTCCCGATTCCTGGTGCTCGAGCACGTGGCAGTGAAACATCCACAGCCCCGGGTTTTCGGCGACGAAGGCGATCTCGGCGCGGCTGCGCGCAAAGAGAAGCACGGTGTCGGCCCATTCTCGGCGGGGATTCGGCCGGCCGTCGCGCGAAAGTACGCGAAACACGTGGCCGTGCAGATGGATCGGGTGATGCCAGACGGTGTCGTTGACAAGCTCCAGCACCTGCGAGCTGCCGAGCGGAAGCGACAGTAGCGGCTCGTGCGCGTGGCCCGAAACGGCGCGACCGTTCACCGTCCAGGCGATGCCGCGCATGGCAAGCTCCCGGGTCAAGCCGCCCCTTGCGCCGCCACCGAAGCGAACGACGTGTCGCTCGGCGCGTGCAGGATCGGGCTCCGGCACCGGGTTCGGTGAAAGCGCCTTCGGCGCGCCGCGCGCTCGCCCCCGGGCACCGCCCTTCGCATAGTGCAGATCGAGGAGCCGATACGCCTCGCGGGGATAGAAATCGTCCACGACGCGATACGAGCTGCCCGGCTCGCCGGTGCAGTCGAGGAGGAGGTCTGCGCGCATGCCCGGGCCGAGGACGATGCGTCCGCCCTCGGGCCGGAAAGGCTCGAGCGGATGGCCGTCGAGCGCGATCACCCACGGTTCGTGCGCCTCGAACCGCAGAGCGAAGATACGCGCGGTTGCGGCGTTGACGAGCCGCAGGCGCAGCCGTTCGCCTGCGCGCACCTCGAACGCCTCCGTCACCCGGCCGTTCACGGTCACCGTGTTTCCGATCCGGCCGGCGTGGCTCGCGTCGAAGAAGTTGCCGAAGTCTTCGCGGATACGCGCCTCGCGATCGAGCCGCCAGTCGCCGAGCATCCAGACGAGATCGCGGTCCGCTTCGGGTGGATCGCGCTCCTCGACGACGAGCGCGCCGTAGAGGCCGCGTCCGACCTGCTCGGGGCTCGCAAGATGCGGGTGATACCAGAAGGTGCCGGCATCGGGCAGGTCGAACTCGTACAGGAAGCGACCCCCTATCGCGATCGGCGGCTGCGTGAGATGCGGAACGCCGTCCATCGGGTTCGGAAGCCTGATGCCGTGCCAGTGCACGGTGGTCTCCTGCGGCAGGCGGTTCTCGACGAGGATGCTCAAGCGCTCGCCCTGGCGGTAGCGCAGCTCCGGGCCCGGTACCGTGCCGTCATAAGCCCACACCTCGGTGTCCGGATAGCCCGAGCCCGCGATCGCCGCTCGGGCCGGTGCGGCGCGAACGAGGCGCGGCGCGCTCGCCCGCGCCGCGCGCGCACGCGGCAGTAGCGCGAGCGCCGCGCCGGCCGCGAGGAATTCCCTGCGCCGCATGATCCGCGCTACCTGCCCTGCACTTCGATCGCCGTCACCGTGTAGGCGCCGCCGAGCTTTTCTGCCGCAAAGCGCACCTTGTCGCCCGGCTTCACGCGATCGAGCAGCGCCGGATCCTTCACCTGAAAGACCATCGTCATCGCCGGCATGTCGAGCGAAGCGATCGGACCGTGGCGGATCGTGAGCTTCTTCGCCTCCCTGTCCACGCGACGGATTTCGCCCTCGGCAAGCGGTGCTCCCTGCGCCTCGGCGCCGCCGCGGTGCGCGGTATGGCCCCCTTGCGTCTGTGGCTGGGCGAAGGCTGGCGCCGCGATAAGCGCGGCGAGCGCGACTGCGATTCGCGTTTTCACGTCCACCTCCTCACTTGACGGTGATCCTGCCGACCATGCCGGCCTCGAAATGCCCCGGGATCAGGCAGCCGTAATGGAATTCGCCGGCGCGGGTGAACTGCCAGTGAAGCGTTGCGCTCTTTCCGGGCGCGACGTGCGCCATCCAGGGCTCGTCGTGCTCCATTGCCGGATGCTTGCGCATGAGTTCGGCGTGCGCCTTCAGCTCCTCGAGCGTGCCGAGCACCATCTCGTGCATCTGGCGCCCGGAGTTTCTCACCACGAACTTCACGTTCTCGCCGCGGCGGAATTCGAGCGTCGCCGGAACGAAGCGCATCGTGTCGAGCATCTCGATCTTCACCGAGCGCGCGGGCTTCTTCGGATCGCCCGGCCGTCCGAAGGGCTTTTCCTCGTCGGCCTGCGCGGCCCTGTGGCCGCTTTTCTTTCCGTGCGCTGGCTCGCCATGGGCGAGCGCCGCAGGCGCGGCGGCGGCAATGAACACTGCGAGCAACACTTTTGCGCGCTGCATGGACATCGGACCTCCTTTTAATGGTTGTGGCCGCCCGCCGGCTTGCGGGCGCGCAGAATCCGTCCGGCGGCGGCTCGCTCCGGTGCTTCGGCCGCGGGCACTCCCCCGTCGCGTTCGGCAAGCGGCGGCGCGCCGGTCCATTCGTACGCCACGGTGCCGGGCGGATGCCGGTACCAGCCGGGGTCGCGGTAGTCGTCGCGCGCAAGCCCCTCGCGCACCTTGACGACGCTGAACATGCCGCCCATCTCAAGCGGCCCGAAGGGCCCGGTGCCGGTCATCATCGGCAGCGTGTTCTCCGGAAGCGGCATCTCCATCTCGCCCATGTCGGCCATGCCGCGCTCGCCCATCACCATGTAGTCGGGAACGAGGCGCAGGATCTTCTCGGCCAGACCGCGCTGGTCCACGCCGATCATGGTGGGCACGTCGTGCCCCATCGGGTTCATGACGTGGTGCGACTTGTGGCAGTGGATCGCCCAGTCGCCGGGCGCATCCGCCACGAACTCGATCGCGCGCATCTGGCCGACCGCCACATCCACCGTCGTCTCCGGCCAGCGCGCGCTCTTCGGTACCCAGCCGCCGTCGGTGCCGGTCACCTCGAACTCGTGGCCGTGCAGGTGGATCGGGTGGTTGGTCATCGTGAGGTTGCCGATGCGGATGCGCACCCGGTCACCGCGGCGAACGACGAACGGGTCGATGCCGGGAAAGACGCGCGAGTTCCACGCCCAGAGGTTGAAGTCGAGCATGGTGGCGACGCGCGGGGTGTAGGCGCCCGGCTCGATGTGGAACGCGTTGATGAGGAAGACGAAGTCGCGGTCGACGCGCATCACGGCCGGATTCTTCGGGTGCACGACGATGAAGCCCATCATGCCCATTGCCATTTGCACCATTTCGTCCGCGTGCGGGTGGTACATGAAGGTGCCCGACTTCCGCATCTCGAACTCGTACACGAAGGTCTTGCCGGCCGGGATGTGCGGCTGAGTGAGCCCGCCGACCCCGTCCATGCCGTTCGGAAGCAGCACGCCGTGCCAGTGGATCGTGGTGTGCTCCGGAAGCCGATTGGTGACGAAGATCCTCAGGCGATCGCCCTCGACGCACTCGATCGTGGGGCCCGGCGACTGGCCGTTGTAGCCCCAGAGGTTCGCCTTCATGCCGGGGGCGAGTTCGCGCACCACCGGTTCGGCGACGAGGTGAAACTCCTTCCAGCCGTCCTTCATGCGCCAGGGAAGCGTCCAGCCGTTCAACGTCACGACCGGCTGGTACGGCCGGCCGTTCGGCGGCGCAAGCGGCGGCTGCGTGCCGGGGCTCGCCATGCTCGGAGCTTCGGGAAGCGCAGCGAGCGCCGCGCGCGAGACGAGCGAAGCGCCGAAGAAGCCCGCGGCGGCGCCCGCGCCGCGGAGGAAAGCTCTGCGCGACGTCATCGCCCGTCTCCTCAGTGTCCGGCTTCGCCGTCCGGTGCGCCGCGGGGCGCGGGCGACGCCGCGCGCGGCTCGCTTCGCACGCGGATCGAAAGGGTCGCATCGAGTTCGGCCTCGGCCAGCCAGAAATCGCGTTTCGCCTCGAGCGCGGCCTTGACCGCAGCGATCTGCCCGCGCGCATCGGAAAGGAGTTCGAACACGCTCGCGAGCATGCCGTTGTAGCGAAGGAGCACTTCCTCGGAGATCCGTTTTCTGAGCGGCACCAGCTCGTCGCGGTAGTGGCGCGCAAGGTCCCAGGCGCTGCGATAGGCGCCGTAGGCTTCGCGCACCTCGGAGCGCGCCTGGATCGCGACATCCGCCAGCCGCTCGGCCGCCTGGCGGTACTGCGCCTCGGCCCGCGCGACGCGCGCCTTTCCCCAGTCGAAGATCGGGATCTCGAGCGCAAGCACATGGCCGTACGCGAACGGATCGTGGCCCTCCCTGGTGCGCGCGCGGCTGAATTCGAACGCGCTCACAAGGCGCGTCGCCCCGGAAAGGCCGAGCGCCTCGGCAAGCCACTCCAGTTCCCGACGCGCGGCCCGGATGTCGAGCCTTTGCTCGATCGCGCGCCGCTCGAGGTCCTCCGACGACCGCGGCGTCTCCGGCAGATCGGGAAGCCGCTCGGGCAGGCGAAACGCGAGGTCTTCGCCCCACAGGCCAAGCACCCGGGCAAGGCGCTCGCGCCCGGCGCTCGCCGCATGCCTTGCGCGCGCAAGGTTTGCGGCGGCTTCGGCGTAGAACGCCTGCTCGCGCATGTGGGCGAGCTTCGGGAGATTGCCCGCCGCCGCCATGCGGCGCGCAAGCTCCGCCGCCGCTTCGGCCGAGTCGCGGACTCGCTCCGCATGGCGAAGCGTCTCCTCGGCAGCGACCGCGGCGATCCACGTGCGGCGCGCCTCGAGCGCGACGCGAAACACCTGCGCGGCGACCTCGGCTTGCACGCGCTCGAAGCGGCGCGCCTCCATCCTCTTGCGAAGCGGCACCAGCAGCAAGCCGAGGATGTCGAAGCCGAAGCTTTCCTCGACCTTGGAAACCTCGCCGCCGTAGGTGGTGCGTAGCGCGTGGAGCCGCAGGTTCGGGCCGCTTGTCGCCTGAACGAGGTCGGCCTCGGCGATGCCGAGTTCGGCGTAGGTCGCCTGAAGCGCCGGGCTGTTGAGAAGCGCGATTCGCACCGCGTCCTCCGCCGAAAGCGGCCGGGAAAGCAGCTCGCGCACCGCCGCGCGCACGCTCTGCGCGTCTTCGTCCGTCCTCTGCCAGCGAAGCTCGACGCCGAGCCGCTCGCGGGCGAGTTCCTGCACGGGGCCGAAACCGCCGTCTTCGGAAAAGCTCGCGCAGCCGGCGAGCGCGAGCGCCGTCGCCGAGGCCGCGGTCCTCGCTCGCCATCTCATTTGCGCTCTCCCTGGCCTTCCTGCGCGGCGGGCTTGCCGGCGGGCGCGGCGCCGCGACCGGGCGGCGAGCCGGACACGTGTCCTGCGTGGCCGCCCAGGCGCCGCACCTCGTCGTTCGCCTCGCGCCAGCGGGCGAGTTCCGGCTCCGAGTAGGGACGGTAGTCCTCGAACGCCGACCTATGGACGGGGGGCTTTGTGCCCGCCGCCGGGTCGGCGGGATGGGGCCGCGCGACCTCTCGCGCGGCAGCGCCCGCCGCGAAAGCCGCGGCGAGCGCAAAAGCGATCGTTCTGCGCATCTTTGCCTCCGAGTGCGAACAGGTGCACGCTTGCGCGTGCGGGACGGCGCAACTTGCGCCGGCTTCTGTCAGCGCTCAGAGACCGAGCGGAGGTCGCTCCGGATGATCGGGCACGAAACCGACGTTCGGCCGCGCACCGAAAGGAATGCGATCGGAATCGGACACCCCAGCAAGGCGCGGCGCTTCGGCGACCGGCGCAAAGGTCGTGCCGCTACAGTGCTTCGCGCAAAAGCCGCAGTCGTGGCCGAGCGAACCGGAACCCTCTTCGCCGTGATGCGCCGCGGCTCCGGAACCGGGCTCGGATCCCGTTTCGCCGTGGTGTGCAGAGACGCGATCGCTCGCCCCGGGCTTTTGCGCATGCGAAGGCGCGTCGTGGCCGGCGCCAGCGCAGGAGAGCGCGGCGACCGAGGCCGCCGCACGGATCGGCAGCCCCGCGACGAGCACGGCGAGAAGAACGAGCCGCACAGCGCGTCTCATGCCCGCGATCGTAGCACGGCGACCGCGCGCCGATCTCGACCGAGGCGCAGCGCGTCCGCCACAGCGCCCCCGTCGAGGAACCTTGCGCTTGCTGCGCTAACGCTCCGGCTTCCAGCGCGAAAGGAGGAGCGCGTTCGTGACGACGCTCACGCTGCTCGCCGCCATCGCGGCGCCGGCGAACACCGGAGAAAGCATGCCGAGCGCGGCGAGCGGAATGCCGACAGCGTTGTAGACGAACGCCCAGAAGAGGTTCTGGCGGATCTTCCTCCACGTGCGCCGCGAGACGTCGATCGCCGAGGCGACGAGCCGCGGGTCCGGCCGCATCAGCGTCAGCCCCGCGGCGTGCATCGCGGCGTCGGTCCCGGAGCCCATCGCGATGCCGAGGTCGGCGGCGGCGAGCGCAGGCGCGTCGTTGATGCCGTCGCCGACCATCGCCACCGCCCCCCGCTCGCGGCGAAGCGCCTCGACCGCGCGCGCCTTTTCCTCCGGCAGGACCTCGGCGCGATAGTCCCGGATGCCGAGGCGCGCGGCGACCGCGGCGGCGACCGCGCGGCTGTCGCCGGTGATCATCACCGTTTCGATTCCGCGCCGCGCGAGCGCCGCGACCGCCTCGGCGGCTTCGGGCTTCACCTCGTCGCCGATCGCAAAGACGGCGAGCGCCCGGGCGGGCGCGCGAAGTTCGGCGAGCCACGCGACCGTCAGGCCTTCGCTCTCCCACTTTGCCGCGCGCGCCTCGAGCGGCGCGGTATCCACCGCGAGTTCCCGCATCCAGCGGCCGGAGCCGATGGCGAGCCTGCGCCCGCCGACCTCGGCTTCGACGCCTCGGCCGGGGACAGCCCGGACTCGCCCGGCCGAGGGCACCGCGAGCGAGTCCTTTTTCGCCGCGGCGACGATCGCGCGCGCAAGCGGATGTTCGCTTGCCTGCTGCACGGCCGCCGCCATCGCGAGCGCCTCGCGGCGCGCGCCTTCGCCGCCTGCGGACGCTTCGCCCGGCGCGACCTCGATCGCAAGCAGCGCCGGCTTTCCGCGGGTGAGCGTTCCGGTCTTGTCGAACGCCACGACGCGCACGCGATGCGCGACTTCGAGCGCCTCGGCGTCCTTGACGAGGATGCCGTGGCGCGCGGCCACCCCGGTGCCCGCGATCACCGCCGCAGGCGTGGCGAGACCCAGCGCGCACGGGCAGGCGATGACGAGCACCGCGACCGCGTCGAGAAGCGCCCGCTCCCAGTCGCCGCTCGCGAGCCCCCAGGCGAGAAGCGTCGCCGTGCCGATCGCGAGCACCGCCGGCACGAATACCGCGCTCACGCGGTCGACGAGCCGCTGGATCGGCGCCTTCTTCGCCTGCGCGGTCTCCACCAGTTCGACGATGCGCGCAAGCTGCGACTGCGCACCCACCGCGGTCGCCCGGACGACGATCAAACCCTCGGCGTTCACCGCGCCGCCGATCACGCGATCGCCCGGGCCGCGCGCGACCGGCAGCGACTCGCCGGTGAGAAGCGACTCGTCCACATGCGTCGCCCCTTCGACGATCACGCCGTCGGCGGCGATCCGCTCGCCGGGCCGAACGACGATCAGATCGCCGGCGGTCACCTCTTCGATCGGAAGCTCGATTTCGGTCTCGCCCCTTCGCACGCGTGCGCGCTCGGGCCTGAGCGCCGCGAGCGCCCGGATCGCTTCGCTCGCCCGGCGCTTTGCGCGTGCCTCCAGCCACTTTCCGAGCAGCACCAGCGTGATCACCGCCGCGCCGGCCTCGAAATAGAGGTGCGGCTGCGGCTCGCCCCAGTGCCGGAGCATCAGGTAGGTCGAAAGGCCCCAGGCGGCGCTCGTGCCGAGGGCAACGAGCAGGTCCATGTTCCCGGTGCCTGCGGCGAGCGCCTTTGCGCCCGCGCGGTAAAAGCGCGCCCCCAGCCAGAACTGGACCGGCGTCGCGAGCGCGAACTGAAGCCACGCAGGCAGCGTCCAGCCGGGCGCGAAGGGCGCAGCGAGCATCGGAAGAAAAAGCGGCAGCGTGAGCGCGGCGGCGACCGCGACCAGCCAGCCGGCCGACGCGCGCGCCTCGTGCGCGCGCTCCGGCGCGAGCCTCGCCTCGTACCCCGCGCGGCGCACCGCCTCGACGAGCGCCTGCGGGTCGGCGCCTGCGGAAAGCGTCACGCTCGCGGTTTCGGTCGCGAGATTCACTTCGGCGCTCGCCACACCGGGAACCGCTCTCAGCGCCTTCTCCACCCGCGCGACGCAGGCCCCGCAGGTCATGCCCTCGATCGGCAGTCGGATGCGGATGCTCGTTTCCATGCGGCGCGGCGGCCTCGGTCGGGGTAAAGTCTGCCACGCTCCGCGAGCGGCTCGCGCCCGGCGCGAGCGCAAAGGCGCGGCGGACGAAAGGAGCGGCAATGATCGAATTCAGCGTTCCGGACATGACCTGCGGGCATTGCGCGAGCGCGATCACCCAGGCGGTGAAGGCGCTCGATCCGACGGCCAAGGTGGAGATTTCGCTGGAGGCGCACCGCGTTCGGGTCGAGACGAAGGCGGCCGCCGAGGCGCTCGAGCGCGCGATCCGGGAGGCCGGCTACAGCCCGGTCGCGGCCTGAGGCGGCGCGCCTCAGGCGGGCATGCGCCGGCCGAGGTCGCGCAAGAGCTCGCGCGCGCAATTGTGGCCGGGC
Organism: Burkholderiales bacterium; assembly: GCA_026416295.1. Classification (GTDB taxonomy): domain Bacteria; phylum Pseudomonadota; class Gammaproteobacteria; order Burkholderiales; family SG8-39; genus RBG-16-66-20. The sequence continues at coordinate 21,822 of JAOAFL010000016.1, forward strand.
GCGCCGGTGACGCCCCCGCCCGGGTGCGCGCCCGAGCCGCAGAGGTACAGGCCCGGCACCGGCGTTCGGTAGTTCGCCCAGCCGAGCAGCGGGCGCGCTGACCAGAGCTGATCGGGCGCGAGCGCCCCGTGGAAGATGTCGCCTGCGGTGAGCCCGAACTCGCGCTCGAGGTCGGCGGGCGACAGCGCGCTGTAGCCGACGACGCTTTCGCGAAAGCCGGGCGCGAACGATTCGACGACGTCGAAGATGCGCTCGATCGCCTCGTCCCTGCGCGCGGCCCAGTCGGCCTGCGGCGCGAAATGCTGGCAGAAGAGGCTCGCAACGTGCGCGCCCTTCGGCGCGAGCGTGTCGTCCACGGTGCTCGGCACGAGCATTTCGACGATCGGGCGACGCGCGATTCCGTCTGCGCGCGCGTCGCGCCAGGCGCGCTCCATGTATTCGAGCGAGGGCGCGAGGATGATGCCGGAGGCGAGATGCGGCCCGGGCTCGGGCAGGCAGGCGAAGCGCGGTGCGCGCGAAAGCGCGACGTTCATGCGAAAGCTCGCCGAGCCGCAGCGGTAGCGCTCGATGCGCGCGACGAACTCGGGCGCGAGCGCCGCGCGATCGACGAGCTGCAGGAAAAGCCGCTTCGGATCGACGTTCGCGACGATCGCGCGCGCGGCGAATTCGCGTCCGTCGGCGAGCTGCACGCAGCCGCGCGCGATGCGCGCGACCGGCGCCTCGCACTCGATCTCGACGCCGAGCCGCCGCGCCTCGCGCACGAGCGCCTCGGCAAGCGCCCCCATGCCGCCCGCGACGTGGCCCCAGGCGCCGCGCCGCCCGTTCACCTCGCCGAAGGCGTGGTGCAGCAGCACATAGCCGGTGCCCGGCTGCGCCGGGCTCGCGTAATTGCCGACCACCGCGTCGAAACCGAACACCGCCTTGATCGGCTCCGACTCGAACCAATGGTCGAGAAAATCGGCGGCGCTGCCGAAAAAGAGCGCGAGGAGGTCGCGCCGCGCCTCCATGTCGAGGCGGCGCAGCCGGCCCGCGGCGCGCAACGCGCGAACCGCGTCGGCGAGTCCTCCGCCGACGTTCGGCGGGGTCTCGAGCGCGAGCGCCCGCAAGGCGTCCGCGACGCGGCCGAGCGCGTCGTAGTACGCCGGCAACCGCTCGGCGTCGCGCGCGGAAAAGCGCGCAAGTTCCCGCTGCGTCGCGGAAACGTCCGGCCCCACGCGCAGGAAGCCGTCTTCGAGCGGCAGGAAGTTCGCGATCGGCCGCTCGAGGATGCGCAGGCCGTGCTCGACAAGGCGCAGGTCGCGAATCACCTTCGGCTGAAGCAGGCTCACCGTATAGGCGGCGACCGAGTTGCGAAAGCCGGGATAAAACTCTTCGGTCGCGACGCAGCCGCCGGGGCGCGCGCGCCGCTCGAAGACGCGCACCTTCAGGCCCGCCCGGGCGAGGTAGCAGGCGCACACGAGGCCGTTGTGGCCGGCGCCGACGACGATCGCGTCGAGATTCACTCGACGGTGACCGATTTCGCGAGGTTGCGCGGCTTGTCGACGTCGGTGCCGCGCGCAACGGCCGCGTGGTAGGCGAGAAGCTGCAGCGGCACCGTGTGCAGCACCGGCGAGAGCATCCCGTAGTGCTCGGGCATGCGCACGACGTTCACGCCGTCCTCGGCGCCGATGCGGGTGTCGGCGTCGGCGAGCACGTAGAGTTCGCCGCCGCGGGCGCGCACTTCCTGCATGTTCGACTTCACCTTTTCGAGCAGCGCGTCGTTCGGCGCCACCGTCACCACCGGCATCTCGGAGGTGACGAGCGCAAGCGGCCCGTGCTTCAGCTCCCCCGCCGGATACGCCTCGGCGTGGATGTAGGAGATCTCCTTGAGCTTCAGCGCGCCCTCGAGCGCGATCGGCCAGTGCATGCCGCGGCCGAGGAAGAGCGCGTGTTCCTTGCGCGCGAAGCGCTCGGCCCAGGCGATCAGCTGGGGCTCGAGCGCGAGCACCGCGCCGAGCGCGCGCGGCAGGTGCCGCAGGCGCGCCAGGTGCTCGCGCTCGGCGCGCGCGGCAAGGCGCCGCTTCAGCTTCGCGAGCGTGAGCGCGAGGAGAAACAGCGCGACGAGCTGGGTCGTGAACGCCTTGGTCGAGGCCACCCCGATCTCGACGCCGGCGCGCGTGAGGAACGCAAGGCGCGTCTCGCGCACGAGCGCGCTCGTTGCGACGTTGCACACCGCGAGCGTCTTCTTCTGTCCGAGCGAGCGCGCGTGCCGAAGGGCCGCAAGGGTGTCGGCGGTCTCGCCCGACTGCGAGACCGCGACGACCAGCGTGCGCCGGTCCGGGACGCTTTCGCGGTAGCGGTACTCGCTCGCGATTTCGACCGTCGCCGGAATGCGCGCGAGCGACTCGATCCAGTAGCGGGCGACGAGCCCCGCGTGGTAGCTCGTGCCGCAGGCGAGGACGAGTACCGAATCCACCGCGCCGAGCACCGCCCCCGTCGGGTCGCCGAAGAGCGCCGGCGTCGCCCGCTCGACGCCTTCGAGCGTATCGGCGACCGCGCGCGGCTGCTCGAAGATCTCCTTCTGCATGAAGTGGCGGTACGCGCCGAGTTCCGCAGCGGCGCCCGTCACCTGCACCGTGCGCAGCGGCCGCGTCGCCTCGCGGCCGCTCGCATCGCGCACGCGAAAGCCCTCCGGATCGATCGCGACCACGTCGCCGTCCTCGAGAAAGGCGATGCGGTCGGTGACCCCGGCGAGCGCGAGCGCGTCCGAGGCGAGGAACGTCTCGCCCGCTCCCGCGCCGACGACGAGGGGGCTGCCCATGCGGGCGCCGACCACGCGGTGCGGTTCGGCGCGCGCCACCACCGCGATCGCGTAGGCGCCGACGAGCCTTTTGACCGCGCGGCCGACCGCCTCGAACAGGTCGCCGCGATAGCAGTGGTGCACCAGATGCGCGATCACCTCGGTGTCGGTCTGCGACTCGAACGCGTAGCCGCGCGCCTTGAGTTCTGCGCGCAGCTCCTCGTGGTTCTCGATGATGCCGTTGTGCACCAGCGCGATCTCGCCGCGCGAGGCGAGCGGATGCGCGTTGTGCGTCGCCGGCGCCCCGTGCGTGGCCCAGCGCGTATGCGCGATGCCGGTCGCGCCGGCGAGCCGCTCGCGCGCGATGCGCGCCGCGAGATCGGCGACGCGCGCGACCGACCGTACGCGCGCGATCGCGCCGTCGGCGAGCGCGGCCACGCCGCAGGAGTCGTAGCCGCGGTATTCGAGCCGCTTCAGACCTTCGACGAGCAGCGGCACGATGTCGCGCCGCGCGGCCGCTGCGACGATCCCGCACATCGCTAGCCCCTTGCGCGCGTCGGCGCCTTTGCCGGCGGCCTCCAGCCAGGCACGGTGACCTGGCGCGCGCGCGCGAGCGTCAGTTTGCCGGGCGGTGCGTCGCGCGTGATCGTCGAGCCGGCGCCGATGTAGGCGCCGCGGGCGATGCGAACGGGTGCAACGAGCGTCGCGTCCGAACCGATGAACGCGCCGTCCTCGATCACGGTGCGGTGCTTTGCGGCGCCGTCGAAGTTGCAGGTGATGGTGCCGGCGCCGACGTTGACGCCCCGGCCCACGTCAGCGTCGCCGAGATAGGCGAGGTGATTGGCTTTCGCGCCTTCGCCGATGCGGCTCGCCTTCACTTCGACGAAGTTGCCGATGTGGACCTCGGCCGCAAGGCGCGCCCCGGGCCGCAGCCGCGCATACGGCCCGATGCGGCAGCGCGCGCCGACCGTCGCCTGCTCCAAGACCGAAAACGCGAGCACCTCGGTGCCCGCGCCGACGGTGACGTCGCGAAGCACGCAGTACGGGCCGACGCGCACGCCGTCGGCGAGCCGCACGCGCCCTTCGAACACGCAACCGACGTCGATCGAGACGTCGCGACCGCAGCGGAGCGCGCCGCGCACTTCGACCCGCGCCGGGTCGGCGAGCGAGACCCCTGCGGCGAGCAGCCGCTCGGCTTCGGCGCGCTGCAAGCGGCGCTCGAGCGCGGCGAGTTCGGCGCGCGAGTTGACGCCGGCCACCTCCCAAGGCTCGTCCGCCTTCACCGCGGCGACGGGGACACCCCCCTCAGCCGCGATGCCGATCGCTTCGGTGAGGTAGTACTCGCCCTGGGCGTTACGCCGGCCGATTCTCGCCACCCAGCGCGCAAGGTCCGACGCCCGCGCGGCGAGCAAGCCGCAGTAGCACTCGCGGATCGCGCGCTCGGCGGCCGCCGCGTCCCGTTCCTCGACGATGCGGGCGACGCGCCCCTCGGCGTCGCGCACCACGCGCCCGTAGCCGCTCGGATCGGAAAGCTCGGCGGTCGCGATCGCGAGGCCGCCGCCCGCGGCGGCGCGCGCGAGCCGCCGAAGCGTTCGCGGCCGAACGAGCGGCACATCGCCCGCGAGCACGAGCACGGTCGCGCGCCGCGGCACCGCCGGCAGCGCCTGCGCGAGCGCGTGCGCGGTGCCGAGCTGGCGCTCCTGCTCGACCCAGCGCACCCGCTCGTTGTCGAACGCGGCGCGCACCGCCTCGGCGCCGTGGCCGACGACGACGTGGATGCGCTCGGGCCGCAGCGCGCGCGCGGCCGCGAGCACGTGTGCGAGCAGCGGCCGGCCCCCCAAGCGGTGCAGCACCTTCGGCAGCGCAGAGCGCATTCGCTTGCCCTGCCCGGCGGCGAGGATCACGACGTGCAGCGACATCGGGGTCGGCGCGATTCTAGCCGAGCACGCACGGCCTCCCGCGCGCCGGCGGCCGCTAGCGCGGAAGCTCGGACGAACCGGTGAGGAATTCGTCGACCGCGCGCGCGCACTGCCGCCCTTCGCGGATCGCCCAGACGACGAGCGACTGCCCGCGGCGCATGTCGCCGGCGGCGAACACCTTCGGCACGCTGGTCGCGTACGCGTTCGCGCCCTCGGTCGGCGCGCGCGCGTTGCCGCGCTCGTCGCGCTCGACGCCGAATTCGGCAAGCAGCGACTGAAGCGGCGAGACGAACCCCATCGCAAGCAGCACCAGATCCGCCGGCAGCGAGAATTCCGAGCCCGGAATCTCCTCCGGCTTGCCGTCCCTCCAGGCGAGGCGCACCGCGCGCAGCGCCTTCACGCGCCCGCCCTCGCCGACGAACGCCTTGGTGGCGACCGACCAGTCGCGCGTGACGCCCTCCTCGTGCGAGCTCGAGGTGCGCAGCCGCGTCGGCCAGTACGGCCAGACGGGGTTCTCGTCGACCTCCGGCGGCATCGGCAGGAGTTCCAGTTGCGTCACCGATGCGGCGCCGTGGCGGTTGGCGGGGCCGACGCAGTCCGAGCCGGTGTCGCCGCCGCCGATCACGACGACGTGCTTGCCGCTCGCCCACAGGTCCGGTACGCCGACGTCGCCGGCGACGCGCTTGTTCTGCAGCGGCAGGAATTCCATCGCGAAGTGAATGCCGTCGAGCTCGCGCCCGGGGATCGGCAGGTCGCGCGGCACCTCCGCGCCGCCGGCGAGCACCACCGCGTCGAATTCGGCGAGAAGCTTCGCCGCCGGCAGCATCTGCGTCGCGTCGTTGAGGATGCCCCGCCCCGGCCGCGCGCGCCCGATGAAGACGCCGGTGCGGAAGCGCACGCCCTCGGCCGCGAGCTGCTCGAGCCGCCGGTCGATCACCGACTTCTCGAGCTTGAAGTCGGGAATGCCGTAGCGCAGCAGCCCGCCGATGCGGTCGTTTTTTTCGAACACCGTCACCTCGTGGCCGGCGCGCGCCAGTTGCTGCGCGCAGGCAAGGCCCGCCGGGCCCGAGCCGACGATCGCGACGCGCTTGCCGGTGCGGTGCGAGGCCGGCTGCGGCCGCACCCAGCCCTCGTCCCAGGCCTTGTCGATGATCGCGTGCTCGATCGACTTGATGCCGACGGGGTCGGCGTTGATCCGCAGCACGCACGCCTCCTCGCACGGCGCCGGGCACACGCGCCCCGTGAACTCCGGGAAGTTGTTCGTCGAATGCAGCGTCTCGATCGCGGTCTTCCAGTCGCCGCGATAGACGAGGTCGTTCCAGTCCGGGATGATGTTGTTCACCGGGCAGCCGTTCATGCAGAACGGGATGCCGCAGTCCATGCAGCGCGCGCCCTGGATCGCCGCCTGCTCGTCGGTGAGCCGCGCGACGAACTCGCGGTAGTGGCGCTTGCGCGCCTCGCGCGGCTCGTACGCCTCGTGCACGCGCTCGAATTCGAGGAAGCCGGTGACCTTGCCCACGGGACGCCTCGGGCCTCGCGTTCAGGCCGCCATCCGGCCGTTGCGCGCGGCCAGTTCTCCGAGCGCGCGCCGGTATTCGTGCGGGAAGACCTTGACGAACTTCGCGCGGTATTCCGTCCAGCGCTCGAGCACCTCCTTCGCGCGCACGCTGCCGGTGTAGCGCACGTGCCGCTCGAGCAGATCCCGCACGATCGCCTCGTCGGCAAGGCCTCGGTGCCAGTACTCGCGACCGAGCCTGGCCTCCTGCTCGCGCTCGGAAAGGAGCGGCTCGAGCGCGACCATCGCGGTATTGCAACGCCGCGCGAACGTGCCGTCGGCGTCGAGCACGTAGGCGATGCCGCCCGACATGCCGGCGGCGAAGTTGCGCCCGGTCTCGCCGAGCACGACCACCGTGCCGCCGGTCATGTATTCGCAGCCGTGATCGCCCACGCCCTCGACGACCGCCTGCGCCCCGGAATTGCGCACCGCGAACCGCTCGCCGGCCACGCCGCGGAAATACGCCTCGCCCTCGATCGCGCCGTAGAGCACGACGTTGCCGGTGATGATGTTTTCGCTCGGCTCGCCGCGGAACTTGGGCGAGGGCTGCACCGAGATGCGCCCGCCCGAGAGGCCCTTGCCGCAGTAGTCGTTCGTGTCGCCGACCAGGTCGAGCCAGATGCCGCGCGCAAGAAACGCGCCGAAGCTCTGGCCGGCCGAACCCGCGAACCGCACGTGGATCGTGCCTTCGGGCAGCCCGTCGTGCCCGTAGCGCTTCGCCACCTCGCCCGAGAGCATCGTGCCGACGGTACGGTGGATGTTGCGGATCGGCATCTCGATCGCGACGCGCTCGCCGCGCTCGAGCGCCGGCGCCGCCAGTTCGATCAGGCGCCGGTCGAGCGCGCGCTCCAGTCCGTGGTTCTGCGGCTCGCAATGCCGGCGCGCCACCTCGGGCGGCATCTGCGGCATGTGGAAGATGCGCGAAAAGTCGAGCCCCTTCGCCTTCCAGTGTTCGATCCCCTTGCGGGTGTCGAGCAGGTCGGTGCGCCCGACCAGATCGTCGAAGCGCCGGATGCCGAGCTGCGCCATCAGCTCGCGCACCTCCTCGGCGACGAAGAAGAAGTAGTTCACGACGTGCTCCGGCTGGCCGCGGAAGCGTCGCCGCAGCACCGGGTCCTGCGTGGCCACCCCCACCGGGCAGGTGTTCAGGTGGCACTTCCTCATCATGATGCAGCCTTCGACCACGAGCGGCGCGGTCGCGAAGCCGAATTCGTCGGCGCCGAGCAGCGCGCCGATCACCACGTCGCGGCCGGTCTTCAGCTGCCCGTCGACCTGCACCGAAATGCGCCCGCGCAGGCGGTTGAGCACGAGCGTCTGCTGCGTTTCCGCAAGGCCGAGCTCCCAGGGCGTGCCCGCGTGCATGATCGAGGACCAGGGCGAGGCGCCGGTGCCGCCGTCGTGCCCGGCGATGGTGACGTGCTCGGCTTTTGCCTTCGCCACGCCGGCGGCGATCGTGCCGACGCCGACTTCCGAGACGAGCTTGACGCTCACCAGCGCGCGCGGGTTCGCGTTCTTCAGGTCGTGGATCAGCTGCGCCAGATCCTCGATCGAGTAGATGTCGTGGTGCGGTGGCGGCGAAATCAGCTCCACGCCCGGCGTCGAGTAGCGAAGCTCGGCGATGTACTCCGAGACCTTGCGCCCGGGCAGCTGCCCGCCTTCGCCGGGCTTTGCGCCTTGCGCGATCTTGATCTGGATCATCTCGGCGTTCGCAAGGTACTCGGCGGTGACCCCGAAGCGGCCGGAGGCGACCTGCTTGATCTTGGAGTTGAGCGAATCGCCCTCGCGCAGCGGGATGTCGACGACGACCCGGTCGCGCCCGAGGCGCGACTGCAGCGATTCGCCCGCGCGGATCGGCGCGTAGCGGCGGCGGTCCTCGCCGCCCTCGCCGGTGTTCGAGCGCCCGCCGATCCGGTTCATCGCCACCGCGAGCACGGTGTGCGCCTCGGTCGAGATCGAGCCGAGCGACATCGCGCCGGTGGAAAAGCGCTTCACGATCTCGGCGGCCGGCTCCACCTCCTCGATCGGCACCGGGGTGCATTTGTCGAAGCGGAACTCGAACAGTCCGCGCAGCGTCAGGTGCCGCACCGACTGGTCGTTGACGATGCGCGCGTACTCCTTGTAGGTCGCGTAGGAATTCTGCCGCGTCGCGTGCTGCAGCTTCGCGATCGCGTCCGGCGTCCACGCATGCTCCTCGCCGCGCACCCGCCAGGCGTATTCGCCGCCGGCGTCGAGCGCCGAGGCGAGCACCGGATCGCGCTCGCTGAAGGCGGCGCGATGCGCGCGGATCGCTTCTTCGGCGACCTGGAACACGTCGATGCCCTCGACCCCGGAGGCGGTGCCGGTGAAGTACTTGTCGACGAGCGAGCGCGCGAGGCCCACGGCCTCGAAGATCTGGGCGCCGGTGTAGGACATGTAGGTCGAGATGCCCATCTTGGACATCACCTTCTTCAGTCCCTTGCCGATCGCTTTCACGAAGTTGCGGATCGCCTTTCCGCCGTCGAGCCCGCCGGCGAGCTTGCCGCGCGCGGCAAGATCAAGGAGCGTCTCCATCGCGAGGTACGGATGCACCGCCTCCGCGCCGTAGCCGCCGAGCAGCGCGAAATGGTGTACCTCGCGCGCCGAGCCGGTTTCGACGACCAGCCCGGTCGAGGTGCGCAGGCCCTTCGCCACCAGGTGCTGGTGGATCGCCGAAAGCGCAAGAAGCGCCGGGATCGCTACCCGCTCGCGGTCGGTGCGCCGGTCCGAGACGATGAGGATGGAAAAGCCCGAGCGCACCGCGTCCTCGGCCTGCGCGCAGAGCGACGCAAGCCGCGCCTCGATCGCCTCGGCGCCCCAGGCGACCGGATACGTGATGTCGAGCTCGAACGAGCGGAACTTGCCGCCGGTGTAGCGCTCGATGTGCCGGATCTTGTCCATCTCGTAGAAATCGAGCACCGGCTGCGACACCTCGAGCCTGAGCGGCGGGTTCATCTCGTCGATGCCGAGCAGGTTCGGCTTCGGGCCGATGAAGGACACGAGGCTCGTCACCAGTTCCTCGCGGATCGGGTCGATCGCCGGATTCGTCACCTGCGCGAAGAGCTGCTTGAAGTAGTGGTACAGCGTCTTCGTGCGCCGCGACAGCACCGCGAGTGCGGCGTCGTTGCCCATCGAGCCGACCGGCTCCTCGCCGGCTTCCGCCATCGGCTGGAGCTGGAACTTGATGTCCTCCTGCGTCCAGGCGAACGCCTGCTGTCGGTCGAGCAACGCGACAGCGGAGCGTGGCGGGCGCTGGCGGCCGCCGTCCACTTCGTCCAGCTTGATGCGGATGCGCTCGATCCACTCGGCGTAGGGGCGCGCGGCCGCGAGCTGGTCCTTCAGCTCCTTGTCGTCCACGATCCGGCCGCGCTCGAGGTCGACGAGGAACATCTTGCCCGGTTGCAGCCGCCACTTCTTCACGATCTTTTCCTCGGGCACCGGCAGCGTGCCGCATTCGGAGGCCATGATGACGAGGTCGTCGTCGGTGACGATGTAGCGCGACGGGCGCAGGCCGTTTCTGTCGAGGGTGGCGCCGATCCTCAGGCCGTCGGTGAACGCGATCGACGCCGGCCCGTCCCACGGCTCCATCATCGCCGCGTGGTATTCGTAGAACGCGCGCCGCGCCGGATCCATCAGCGTGTGGTTCTCCCACGCCTCCGGGATCATCATCATCATCGCGTGCGCGATCGAATAGCCGCCCATCACGAGCAGCTCGAGCGCGTTGTCGAACGAGGCCGAGTCCGACTGCCCGTCGTAGATGAGCGGCCAGATCTTCTTCAGGTCGTCGCCGAGCACCGGGCTCGAGATCGCCCCCTGGCGCGCGCGGATCCAGTTGACGTTGCCGCGCAGCGTGTTGATCTCGCCGTTGTGGCAGATCATGCGGAACGGGTGCGCGAGGTCCCAGGACGGGAAGGTGTTCGTGGAAAAGCGCTGGTGCACCATCGCGAGCGCCGATTCCACGCGAGGGTCCTTGAGGTCGAGGTAGTACTCGCCCACCTGGTGCGCAAGGAGCATCCCCTTGTAGACGATCGTGCGCGCCGACATCGACGGCACGTAGAACTCCTTGCCGTGGCGCAGGCGCAGCGCCTGGATCGCGTGCCCGGCGCTCTTGCGGATGATGTAGAGCTTGCGCTCGAGCGCGTCGGTGACCGTGACCCCGCGGCCGCGGCCGATGAACACCTGGCGGATGACGGGCTCGAGTCGCTTCGCCGGCTCGGCGAGGTCCGAATTGTCCACCGGCACGTCGCGCCAGCCAAGGAGCACCTGGCCTTCTTCCTTCACCGCGCGCTCGATCTCGTATTCGCAGGCGAGGCGGCTCGCCGGCTCGCGCGGCAGGAACACCATGCCGACGCCGTACTGGCCTGCCGGCGGAAGCTTCACGCCCTGCTTCGCCATCTCCTCGCGCAGGAACCGGTCCGGGATCTGGATCAGGATCCCGGCCCCGTCGGACAGCTTCGGATCCCAGCCGACCGCGCCGCGGTGCGTGAGGTTTTTGAGGATCGTCAGGCCCTGCGCGACGATCGCGTGCGACTTCCTGCCCTTGATGTGCGCGACGAAGCCGACGCCGCAGGCGTCGTGCTCGCGCCCCGGGTGATAGAGTCCTTGAGGGGCAGGCTGTGAGGGCTGGTCCACGTTCGCGCCTTCGTCCGGAGGTCGTTGTCCGCCCGGTGGTCGGTCCTTTGCCGCTTTGCACAAAGAATCCGGGCGAACCGAGAAATATACCTTCGCCCTCCTTGCGCAACAAGGGGTTGGGCGCGGGTTGCGCTCAGGTGCCCGCGCGCGGCGCAAGTTCCCGCAGCAGCGCGAGGACGAGCGACTCCGGCACGTCCTCGCGCGGGCGCGCGCGTCCGATGCCTTCGAGCAGCACAAACCGCAGGCGGCCCCCGACGGCCTTCTTGTCCACCTGCATCAGCTCGAGGTAGCGGTCGGCAGGCAGCACCGGCCCTGCGACCGGCAGTCCCGCTCGCTCGATCAGCCGGCGGATCCGCGCCAGCTCGTCGGCCGAAAGCGTGCCCATGCGGTGCGAAAGCTCGGCGGCGATCGCCATGCCGGCGGCGACCGCCTCGCCGTGCAGCCAGGCACCGTAGCCGGTACCGGTCTCGATCGCGTGGCCGAAGGTATGGCCGAAGTTGAGGATCGCGCGCAGCCCCGACTCGCGTTCGTCGGCGGCGACTACGCCCGCCTTCAGCTCGCAGCAGCGCGCCACCGCGTGCGCGAGCGCGTCCCGCTCGCGCGCGAGCAGCCGCTCGACGTTCGCTTCCAGCCAGACGGTGAAGTCGGCATCCAGGATGAGCGCGTGCTTGATCACCTCGGCGAGCCCCGCGCGCAGCTCGCGCTCGGGCAGCGTCTCGAGCGCGGCGACGTCGGCGATCACCGCGAGCGGCTGGTGAAACGCGCCGATCATGTTCTTGCCGCGCGCGTGGTTGATCGCGGTCTTTCCGCCGACCGACGAATCCACCTGCGCAAGCAGCGTCGTCGGCACCTGCACGTACGGGATGCCGCGCTGGTACACCGCGGCGGCGAAGCCGGCGAGATCGCCGACCACGCCGCCGCCCAGGGCGACGAGCGCGCCGTCGCGGCCGATGCGCGCGCCAAGAAGCGCATCCACCACCCGGTCGACGTTCTGCCAGCACTTCGCCTGCTCGCCCGCCTCGACCAGCACGGTCGCGGTGCGCGCGCCCGCGGCCGCGAGCGCGCGCGCAAGCCGCGCGCCGTAGAGCGGCGCGACGTTCGCGTCGCTGACGATGCCGACCGCGCGCCCGCCGACGAGCGGCGCATAGAGGGCCGCCTCGTCGAGCAACCCCGCGCCGATGTGAATCGGGTAGCTGCGCTCGCCGAGCGCTACGCGGACAACCGGCATGCGTCCTCCAGCCGCGCGAGCAGCTCGCGCGCGAGCGCCGCGGCGCTCGCGCGCCCGGTCTCGATCACGAGGTCGGCGACCTCGCGGTAGAGCGGGTCGCGCTCGGCATAGAGCGCCTCCAGCTTCGCGCGCGGGTCGGCGGTCGCGAGCAGCGGCCGGCCGCGGTCGCGCCGCAGCCGCGGCCACAGCTGCGCCGGCCGGCCGTGCAGGTACACGACGAGGCCCGAGGCCGCGAGGCGACGCCGGTTCGCCGCGGCGAGCACCGCGCCGCCGCCGGTCGCGAGTACGAGCCCCGAGCGCGCGCACAGGTCCTCCAGCACCTGCGACTCGCGCGCGCGAAAGCCCGCTTCGCCCTCGATCTCGAAGATCACCGGGATCGGCACGCCGCAGCGCGCCTCGATCTCGTGGTCGGAGTCGCGGAATTCGCGCCCCAGGCGCCGCGCGAGGATGCGGCCGACGGTGGTCTTTCCGGCACCCATCAGCCCGACGAGGATGATGTTGTCGCCTGCGCGCACCGCGCCATTGTACGGGCGAAGAAGAGCGGCCGGCGCCGGGCCGGCCGCCTCGCGCGCGTCCGAGAAGAAACCGGGCGCTAACGCACCGTGAGGCGCTCGCTCACGATGCGCGGCGTGATGAAGACGAGCAGCTCCGTCTTCTGGATCTGCTGCGTGGTGTTGCGGAACAGAAACCCGATGTAGGGCAGCTCGCCGAAGAACGGCACGCGCGTGACGTCGCGCCGGTCCGATTCCTCGTAGATGCCGCCGATCACCACGGTGCCGCCGTTTTCCACCAGCACCTCGGTCTTGACGTGCTTGGTGTTGATCTGCACGCCCGCCGGGGTGATCGTTCCGGGCTGGTCCTTGTTGACGTCGAGCGTCATGATGATGTTGCCGTCGGGCGTGATCTGGGGCTTCACCTTGAGCGAAAGATTGGCCTTGCGGAACGCGACCGCGGTCGCCCCGGACGAGGTCGCCTGCTGGTACGGAATCTCGGTGCCCTGCTCGATCACCGCCTCGACCTGGTCGGCGGTGAGTACGCGCGGGCTCGCGATCACCTTGCCCTTGCCGTCGGCTTCCAACGCCGAAATCTCCAGGTTGAGAAACTGCGTCAGCCGCGAGTTGAACAGGATGAACGAGAACTGGCCGGCGTTGAACGCGTTCAGGCCGGCGGCCGGCATGTTCACCGAAAGGCTCCCCGGAATGAACGACGCCGCGCCGCCCTGCGCGCCGCCGCCCGCCTGGCTGCCGACGTTGTTCAGCCCGCCGCCGAAGGCGAACCGCGGGCTGTTCTGCCCGAACAGGCGATGGTTGCCGCCGACGTCGTTGTAGCCGAGACGCGCGCCGAGGTTTTTCGAGAACGTGTCGCTCGCCTCGACGATGCGCGCCTCGATCAGCACCTGGCGCACCGGGATGTCGACCTTCGCCACCAGGCGCCGCACCTCGTCGAGCTTGGCGCTGATGTCCTGGATGAAGACCTGGTTGGTGCGCGGGTCGATCACCGCGCTGCCGCGCTTGGACAGGATGCGCTGCTTGTCGTCGGTGAGCAGCTTCACGAACGACTCGGCCTTGGTGTAGTTCAGCTGGAACGACTCGGTGCGCAGCGGCTCGAGCTCGCTGATCTGGTTCTGCGCCTCGAGCGCGAGCTTTTCGCGCGTGGCCAGCTCGTCGCGCGGCGCGATCCAGATCACGTTGCCGGAGCGGCGCATGTCGAGGCCGCGCGTCTGCAGGATGATGTCGAGCGCCTGGTCCCAGGGCACGTCCTTCAACCGCAGCGTGATCGCGCCGGTGACCGAATCGCTCGTGATGATGTTGAGGTCGGTGAAATCGGCGAGCACGTTGAGCACCGCGCGCACCTCGACGTTCTGGAAGTTGAGCGAGAGCTTCTCGCCGGTGTAGCGGCCGCGCTGCGGCGCCGCCCGCGACGGGTCCGCCGTCAGCGGCCGCACCTCGACCACGAACTGGGTGTCCGACTGGTACGCGTTGTGCTCCCACTGGCCGCGCGCCTCGATCACCAGGCGCACGTTCTCGCCCTGCTGGAACGCGGTCACCGTCTGCACCGGCGTGGCGAAGTCCACCACGTCGAGCCGCCGCCGCAGCTTCTCCGGCAGCGCCGTCTTCAGGAACTCGACGACGATGTTCTGGCCCTGCTGGCGGATGTCGATGCCGGTCGAGGTATCCGACAGGTCGACGATCACCCGCCCTTCGCCCGCGCGGCCGCGGCGAAAATCGATCTCGCGCACCGCGTGCTTGACGTCGGCGCGGCCTTCGGCGAACGGCGCCGTCGGCGCCGCCTGCGCGACCGCCGCCGCCGCGAGCGTCACCACGAGCGTGCGGCCCTCGAGCGCCGCCTCGTAGGCGACCGGCCGGCGCAGGTTGAGCACCAGGCGCGCGCGCTCGGCCCCGGGCACGAGGTTCATGCTGCGCAGCTCGCCCTGCCCGATTTCCTGCGCGTTGCGGCCGAGCGCATTCGCGGTCCCGGGGAAATCGAACACGATGCGCGGCGGACTGACGACCGAAAAGCTCGGCGGCAGGCTCTTCAGCGGCTCGCGGGTCGTGACGCGAACGACGAGGTTCGCTCCCTGCTGCGCGACCTCGAACCCTTCGATCGCGTTGGTTTGCGCGAGCGCCCCGCCGGCGAACCCGGCGAGCAGCGCGATGAGGCTCCACGTGATGCGCGTCATGGTCATCTCCTCGCCCCGGTCGGGGCCTCCTGCAGCTGCAGCGTCGCGGTGCGCTCCACCCAGTCGCCGCTGCTGTCCTGCACCACTTCCTTGAGGCGGATCTCGCCCTCGTCGATCGCGGTGATCAGGCCGAAGTTCTGCCCGATGTAGTTGCCCTTCTTCACCCGGTACAGGGTCGTGCCCGCCTTGACGAGCGCGTAGATCTCGTTCGCCTGCCGCAGCGTGCCGACCATCTGCAGGCTGTCGAGCGGGAACGCCTCGAGCGGCTCGCGCGGCCGGTTCATGTCCGGCGCAAGACGGCCGCCGCCGCCCGCGCCGGCGGCCTGCGCGACCACGATGCGCGCGGGCAGGAACGGGTCGGTGAGCGCCTCGCCGCGGTAGGCGGCCGGCTCGTACGCCTTCATCGTCGGCAGCGGATCGACCCGCCCGCGCAGGTCCTTCGTCATCTGGGCGAGCTCCTGCTTGAGGTCGCCGAAGCGCTCGCCGCCGCAGCCGGCGAGCGCAAGCGCGGTCGCGAAGAGCAGGCCGCACACAAGGCGAACGCGCGCGTGCCTCATTTCTTCGCCGGCGCCTTCTTCGCCGCGGCGGCGGCCTTGCGCTGCGCCGCGATTTCCTCTTCGTCCAGGTAGCGGAACGTGCGGGCGGTCGCGTCCATCGTCAGATTGCCGTCCTTCTGCGCCTCGATGCCGACGTCGTTCAGCGTCACGATGCGCGACAGCTGCCCCACATCGGCGGCGAAATGGCCCATGTCGTGGTAGGTGCCGACGACGCGGATGCGGATCGGCAGCTCGGCGTAGAACTCCTTGAGCGTCTCGGCCTCGGGCTTGAACAGCTCGAACTGCAGTCCGCGCGACAGTCCCGCCTGGTTGATGTCGACGAGCAGCGCGTCGATCTGCGCCTTGTTCGGCAGCTGTTTGAGCAGCGCGCCGAACTGCGTGTCGATCTCGCGCAGCTGCTGGCGGTGCAGGTCGAGGTTGATCGCCTGCTTCTTCTTGTCGAGGTAGTCCTGCTTGAGCTTCGCCTCGGTGCTGCGGTCGCGCTCGAGCGCGTCCCACTGATCCTGCCAGACGAGGAACCAGCCGAGCGCCGGGATCGCCGCGAGGATCGCGACGAGCACGAGCACCATCGGCGCCGCCGTCCAGGTGCCCGGATCCCGCCAGTTGGTGCGCTGCAGGTCCTCGACGATGCGCGCGACGTTGAGCGCCATGCCTTAGCCCTTTCCGGCCGCCTTCGGCGCGCCCTTCGCGTCCTTGCCCTCGTCGCGCGCCGCGCGCTTCAGCGCGAACCGCAGGTTGAACTCCGACACGCGCATCTTGCCGAGATTCGCCGCCTTGATCTCGACCAGCTGCGGGTTCGCGAGCCACTGCGACGACTCGATGTTGCGCATGAGCGCCGAGACGCGGGCGTTCGACTGCGCATAGCCGGTCAGCTCGACCGCGAGGCCCTTCTGCTTCATGCTCTTCAGGAACACGCCGTCGGGCATCTGGCGCACCAGCTCGTCGAGCAGATAGACCGTCTGCGCCCGGTCGGCCTGCAGCGCCTCGATCACCTGCTTGCGCGCAAGAAGCGCCGCGATCTCGTCCTTCAGCTTCTTGATCTCCTCGATCTCCTTGTCGAGCTTCGCGATCTCGGACTTGAGGAAGGCGTTGCGTTCCTGCTGCTCCGCGAGCGCGCGCTCGTTGAGGATGTAGACCGCGCCGACGATCGCCGCGCCGAGCGCCGCGGTCATGCCGGCGAGCGTCGCGAAATGCGCGCGCGCGCGCCGGCGCCGCTCCTCGCGGTGAGGCAGCAGGTTGATGCGAACGATCATGACGGATCGAAGCGCCGCAGCGCGAGGCCGCAGGCGATGACGAGCGAGGGCGCGTCCTGCACCAGCTTTTTCAGCGGTACGCGCGGCGCGGGCGGGGCCATCGCCGCGAACGGGTTCGCGATCGCGGTCGGCACCTGTGTGCGCGCGTGCACCACCTCGTCGAGCCCCGGGATCACCGCCGAGCCGCCGGCGAGCAGGATGTGCTCGACGCTGCTGTAAGGGGTGGAGGTGAAGAAGAACTGCAGCGCCCGCTGCACCTCGCTCGCGAGGTTCTCCATGAACGGTCGCAGCACCTCGGCTTCGTAGTCATCGGGCAGGCCGCCGGAGCGCTTGGCGTTTTCGGCCTCCTCCGGACTCATGCCGTAGCGCGACACGATGTCCGCGGTGAGCAGGTTGCCGCCGAACGCCTGCTCGCGGGTGTAGACCGACTGCTCGTTGCGCACGACGGTGACCTGCGTGACGTTCGCGCCGACGTCGACCACCGCGACGTTCTGGTCCTTGCCGCCGCCGGGAAGCTGGCGGATGACGAGCGCGAGCGCCGCCATCTGCGCGAACGCCTCGACGTCCATCACGAGCGGCTTCAGCCCGGCCGACTCCGCCACCGCGAGTCGGTCGCTCACTTTTTCCTTGCGCGTCGCGGCGATCAGGACCTCCTGCTCCTCCGGCCCGGAGGGCGCGGGCCCGAGGACCTGGAAGTCGAGGTTGACCTCCTCCAGCGCGAACGGGATGTACTGGTTCGCCTCGGTCTCGACCTGCGCTTCGAGCTCCTCTTCGCGCAGACCCGCCTGCACGATGATTTTCTTCGTGATCACCGCGCCGGTGGGCACCGCCATCGCGACGTGCTTGGTGCGCGTGCCGAGCCGCTTGTAGGCGCGCGCCACCGCGTCCGACACCGCTTCGAGGATGTTGATGTTGCCGTCGACCACGGCATCCTTCGGCAGCGGTTCGATCGCGTAACGCTCGACGCGATAGCTGCCCTTGGCCGCCTCGGCGAGTTCCAGCATCTTCACCGACGAGGAGCTGATGTCCAAGCCGAACAGCGGGGGCGCTTTCGCCTTGAAGATGTCGAGGTTCACCTGATTTTTCCTTTCGTATCGGCCGGTTAGGCCGAATACGTAGAATTTGCCTGAGATGCTAGCAACAACTCCCTCGGGTGTCTAGCTAAATGCTCCGCAGGCCCCGAGCGCCTATAATGCGCCGTGTTCCCTCCCTCGCGCAACGGCCGACCCCAGCGGCCTCGACGTCCTTGAAGTGGCTGCGTTTTTTGGCGTTTCCGTTCGCCTTGCTGGCCGGCGCGGCGACCGTTGCGGCGTGTCTGGCGGCGCTCGTCGTCGCGCTCGCCTGGCCGCAGCTGCCTTCGCTCGAAATCCTCACCGACTATCAGCCGAAGGTGCCGCTTCGCGTCTACACCGCCGACGGGGCGCTGATCGCGGAGTTCGGCGAGGAGCGCCGCTCGGTCGTCTCGATCCGCGAGGTTCCGGAGGTCCTCAAGCTCGCGATCCTCGCGGCCGAGGACGAGCGCTTCTACCAGCACACCGGCGTCGATTACCTCGGTGTCGCGCGCGCCGCGTACGCGAACCTGGTGCACGGCGGGCGCCGCCAGGGCGCGAGCACGATCACGATGCAGGTCGCGCGCAACTTCTTCCTCACCTCGGAGAAGACGCTCACGCGAAAGCTCTACGAGGCGTTGCTCGCCTTCAAGATCGAAAACAACCTCTCGAAGGACCAGATCCTCGAGCTCTACGTCAACCAGATCTACCTCGGCCAGCGCGCGTACGGATTCGCCGCTGCGGCGCAGATCTATTTCGGCAAGCCGCTCGATCGGCTGACGCTCGCCGAAGCGGCGGTGCTCGCCGGCCTGCCTAAGGCGCCGTCGGCCTACAACCCTGTTGCGAATCCGCAACGCGCGCGTCAGCGCCAGCAGTACGTGTTGCGGCGCATGAAGGAACTCGGCCACATTTCGGAGGCGCAGTACGCGGAGGCGCTCTCTGCGCCGCTGCAGGTCCGTCGTGCGGCGGAGGATTTCGCCGGCGTGCGCGCCGATCACCTCGCCGAGATGGTCCGACAGGCGCTCTACGAGCAGTACGGCGAGGCGACCTACAGCCGTGGGTTCCGCGTCTACACGACGTTACGCCGCGCCGAGCAGGAGGCCGCGTACGCGGCGCTGCGCCGCGGGCTGCTCGAGTACGACCGCCGCCAGGGCTACCGCGGACCCGAGGCGTACGCGCCGCTCGCCGAAAGCGCGACCGAGGACGACTACGACGATGCCCTCGCCGAGTACGCCGACGCCGACGACCTGCGCGTCGCGCTCGTTCTCGCGGCGAGCCCGCGCGAGGTGCGCGCGGTGCTCAAGACCGGCGAGCAGATCACGGTCAGCGGCGAAGGGCTGCGGTTTGCGGCGCGCGCGCTCGAGGAAAGATCGGCCGCCCAGCGCCGCATCCGCCGCGGCGCGATCGTGCGCGTGCAGCGCGACGAAAAGCGCGCCTGGCACATCGTGCAGCTGCCCGAGGCCGAAGCCGCGTTCGTCGCGCTCGATCCCACCGACGGGGCGATTCGCGCGCTCGTCGGCGGGTTCGACTTCCAGCGCAACAAGTTCAACCATGTGACCCAGGCCTGGCGCCAGCCGGGATCGGCCTTCAAGCCGTTCATCTACTCCGCAGCGCTGGAAAAGGGCTATACGCCCGCCACGGTCGTGCCCGACGAGCCGATCGTCGTCGAAGCCGAGGTGACCGGCAGTCAGCGCTGGGAGCCGAAGAACTACGACGGCAAGTTCGAAGGGCCGATGACCCTGCGCACCGCGCTCGCCAAGTCGAAAAACATGGTCTCGATCCGCCTGCTGCAGGACATCACGCCGAAGTACGCGCAGGACTTCGTGCAGCGTTTCGGCTTCGACGCCGACAAGCACCCGCCGTATCTCACGCTCGCGCTCGGCGCGGGCTCGGTGACGCCCCTTCAGATGGCGCGCGCCTACGGCGTGTTCGCGAACGGCGGCTACCTCGTCGAGCCGTACTTCATCCTGCGGGTGGTCGACGACCGCGGCAATCCGCTCGGGGCGGCGCGCCCGCGCACCGCCGGCGACGAGGCGCTGCGGGTGCTCGACGCGCGAAACGCCTTCATCATGGACTCGTTGATGCAGGACGTCACCCGCTACGGCACCGCGGCCGCCGCCGCGCGCCTCGGCCGGCGCGATCTCGCCGGCAAGACCGGCACGACGAACGACTTCGTCGACGCCTGGTTCTGCGGCTACCACCCCACGCTCGTCGGCGTCGCCTGGGTCGGGTTCGATCAGCCGCGCTCGCTCGGCCGCAATCAGACCGGCGGGCGCGTCGCGCTGCCGATCTGGATCGATTTCATGGCGCGCGCGCTCGCGGGCGTTCCCGAGACGCCGCGCCCGGTGCCCGAGGGAATCGTCGCCGCGCGCGCCGATCCGGACCCGGCCGCCCCACCCGAGGCGCGCGGTCGGGTCGAGTATTTTTACCGCGAGTTCCTGCCGCGAGAGCTCGTCGGCTCGGAGGTTCCCGCGAACTAGGGCGCGCGCAGCTCGACCGGCAGGCCGGCGTGCGCCGACACCAGCCGCGAGAGCGCGGCGAACAGTTCGCTGCCGTCGCGGGTGTCGCGCCAGGCGGTGCCGTCGCGGCGGAAATGCAGGCCGCCCGAGCGTGCCGCGACCCAGATCTCGCGCGCCGGCGTGTGCCGGTTGACGACGATTTTCGCGCCGTCGTCGAACTCGATCTCGAGCACCCCGGCGCCCTTGAAGCGTACGTCGGCATCCGGCAGCGTCTGCTCCAGCGCGCGCTCGAGCGCGGCGAGGGTCTCGTCGGCGAGTCGCTCGAATTCGCTCTCGTTCACCGTAGGGGGCGTCCGGCTTGATAACATCGCCGATTGTATTCCGCCGCCGCCGCCCGAACCCGCATGCCTGCGCCCCGCCTCGTTCTGGCCGCCCTCCTCGCCGCCGCGAGCGTCGCCGCCGGCTGCGGGCAGCGCGGCCCCCTTTATCTGCGCGACAGCCCGCCGCCCGGGATGAAACCGCCGAAGCCGGAACCGTATCGCCCGGTCCCCTACCCGGCGAGCGAGGAGCCGCGCGAACGCGCGCAAGAGCCGGCGCGGCGCTAGCGCATGGCCTTCGCCTACCGCGCCGGGCAGCTCTGCGCCGAGGACGTCGCGCTCGAGGACCTCGCCCGGCGCTACGGCACGCCGTGCTACGTCTACGCGCAGTCCGCGATCGAGCGCGCCTATCGCGAGTTCGCCGCCGCGTTCGAGGGGCGGCGCGCGCTCGTCGCCTATTCGGTGAAGGCGAACGCGAACCTCGCGGTGCTCGCGCTGATGGCGCGCCTCGGCGCAGGCTTCGACATCGTCTCGGGCGGCGAGCTCGCGCGCGTCGCCGCCGCCGGCGGCGCGATGGACAAGGTGCTTTTCTCCGGCGTCGGCAAGCGCGAGTCCGAGATCGCGCAGGCGCTCGCCGCCGGCGTCCTGTGCCTCAACCTCGAATCCGAGGCGGAGCTTGCGCGCGTCGAGGCCGTGGCCGCGCGCCTCGGGGTGCGGGCGCCGATCGCCTTCCGCGTGAACCCGGACGTCGATCCGCGCACCCACCCCTACATCGCGACCGGCCTGCGCGACAACAAGTTCGGCGTCGCCTGGGACGACGCGCTGCGGCTCTACCGGCAGGCCGCGCGCCTGCCTCACGTGCGCGTCGTCGGCATCGGCTGCCACATCGGCTCGCAGCTGCTCGACGTTGCGCCGTTCGCCGAGGCGGCGGCGCGCCTTCGGGCGCTCGTCGAAGCGCTCGCCGCCGACGGCATCGCGCTCTCGCACATCGACCTCGGCGGCGGCTTCGGCGTGCGCTATCGCGACGAGGCACCGCCGTCGCCCGCCGAGTTCGTGCGCGCGGCGCTCGAAGCGCTCGGCCCGCGCGCCGAGACGATCGTCGTCGACCCGGGGCGCGCGCTGGTCGGCGCGGCCGGGGTGCTGCTCACCCGCATCGAGTACGTGAAGCCGGCGGGCGCGAAGAATTTCGTCGTCGTCGATGCGGCGATGAACGATCTGCTGCGCCCGGCGCTCTACGGCGCCTGGCACGAGGTGCTGCCGGTGCGCGAGCCGCGGGCCGGCGAAACGCTCACCGTGTGCGACGTCGTCGGCCCGGTGTGCGAAAGCGCCGACGTGCTCGCGCGCGAGCGGCGGCTCGCGCCGCGCGCGGGCGACCTGCTCGCGATCATGACCGCCGGCGCCTACGGCATGGCGATGAGCTCGAACTACAACACCCGCCCGCGCCCGGCCGAAGTCATGGTGAGCGGCGCCACCGCGCGGCTCGTGCGCCGGCGCGAGACGGTCGAGGAATTGTTCGCGCACGAGGTGGCGCTCGCATGCTAGCGGCACGCCTGCTCGCGGCGGCTGCGGCGGCCGCGCTTTCGGTCGCCGGCTGCGGCGGCGAAGCGGAATCGGCGCGCCGCCCGGCGGGGCCGCCGGCGACGCTCGTGACCGCGATCGCGGTCGAGCCGCGCGACCTGGAGGTGCTCGAGCAGGTGGTCGGCACGATCGAGAACGTGCTCGACCCGAGCATCGGCGCCGAGGTCGCCGGCCGCGTCGTGCGCGTTCACGCCTACACCGGCAAGAAGGTGCGCCAGGGCGAGCTGCTCGCCGAGATCGACCCGCGCGACTTCGAGATCCAGGCGCGCGCCGACGCCGCCGAGATCGCGCGCCTGGAGACGCTCCTTGCGCAGCAGGAACGCGTGCTCGAGCGTCAGCAGAAGCTCGTCGCGCAGGGCTTCATCTCGCAGAACGCGGCCGACGAGGCCCTCGCGCAACGAAACGCGCTGCGCGAAAGCCTCGCCGCCGCGCGCGCGCGCGCCGAGCAGACGAAGCGCAACCTCGCGAAGACGCGCGTCACCGCGCCGGTGGAAGGCGCGATCGAGGTGCAGATCGTCGCGCCGGGCGATTTCGTGAAGGTGGGCGATCCGCTCTTTCGCATGGTCGGCACCGGGCGGCTGCGCGCGCGCCTGCCGCTGCCCGAAAACATCGACCGGCTGGTGCGTCCGGGGCTGAAGGTGCGACTGTCGGCGCCGTCTGCGCCCGAGCGGGAGCTCGAAGCGCGCATCGACGAGCTGCGGCCGACGGTGGTCGCGCAGAGCCGGGCGCTCGAGGCGATCGTCCGGTTCGACAACGACGGCAGCTTCCGCGGCGGCGGCAGCGTCCACGCGAAAATCGTGGTCGCGGTGCGGCCCGGCGCGCTCACCGTGCCCGAGCAATCGGTCGTGCTTCGCCCGGCGGGCAAGGTGGTGTACGTCGTCACCGAACGCGACGGTCGGCTGGTCGCCGAGCAGCGCCAGGTCCAGACCGGCGTGCGCCAGGACGGCCGCTACGAGATCGTGAAGGGTCTTGCCGCGGGCGAGCGGGTGGTGGTGGACGGCGCAGGGTTCCTCACGCACGGCGCGCCGGTCGCCTTCGCAAAGCCCGCCGGGGGCGACAAGGGCGGTGCCGGAAAGGGCGCGAAGAAGGGCTGAGCGATGACGCTCGCGGAACTCTCGATCCGCCGGCACGTGTTTGCGTTCATGCTGAACGCGGTGCTCGTCCTCTTCGGCCTCATCGCCTACACGCGCATGGGCGTGGACAAGCTGCCCTACATCGAGTTTCCGGTGATCTCGATCACCACCGCCCAGAAGGGCGCGAACCCCGAGGTGATCGACGCCTCGATCACCAGCCTCATCGAGTCGGCGGTGAACAGCGTGCCGGGCATCGAGCACATCCAGTCGACCTCCAGCCCCGGCGTGTCGGTGGTCAACGTCACGTTCAACCTCGACAAGCGCATCGACGTCGCGTTCAACGAGGTGCAGGCGAAGGTGAACCAGGTGCTGCGCCGCCTGCCGCGGGAGGCCGAGCCGCCGGTGGTCGCGAAGATGGAGACCAACACGCAGCCGATCCTGTGGACGGCGTTGCAGGGCGACCGCACGCAGCAGCAGCTCAACCAGTACGCGATCAATGTCATCAAGAAGCGGCTGGAGACGATCGACGGCGTGGGCGAGATCCGGATCGGCGGCCGGCGCGACCGCACGATCCGCGTGAATCTGCTTCCGGCGCGCATGGCCGCCTACGGCGTCGCCGCGCAGGACGTGGCCGCGGCGTTCGCGAACGAGCACCTGCAGGTCGCCGGCGGCTTTCTCACCGGGCGCACGACCGAGCACCTGCTCAAGCTCGACCTCGAATTCCACCGCCTGGACGACCTGGAGAAAATGGTCATCGCCTGGCGCGAGGGCGCGCCGGTGCGGCTGCGCGACATCGCCGAGATCGAGGACGGACTGTCGGACTTCCGGCAACTTGCGCGCTTCAACGGCAAGCCGACGGTCGGCATCGGCGTCGTCAAGGTGCCGAACACCAACACCGTCGAGATCGTCGCGCGCGTGCGCGAGCGGATCGAGACCGAGATCCGGCCGCAGCTTCCGCCGGGACTGGAGCTGCACTACGTGCAGAACGACGCGGTGTTCATCGGCGAGATGGTCGAGGCGCTGCGCGCGCACCTGGTCGAAGGCACGCTCCTTGCCGCGCTCATCGTCTGGCTGTTCCTGAGGAGCCTGCGCGCGACGCTCATCATCGCGACCGCGATCCCGGTGTCGCTCTTCGGCGCGATCGCGGTGATGTACTTCTTCGGTCTGACGTTCAACTCGGTGACGCTGCTCGCGCTGCTGCTGCTCGTGGGCGTGGTGGTGGACGACGCGATCGTGGTGCTCGAAAACATCCACCGCCACCGCGAGCGGCTGGTCGCCGACACCTTCCAGGCGGCGGTCGCCGGCTCGCGCGAGGTCACCTTCGCGGTGATCGCGGCGTCGCTCGCGCTGGTGGCGATCTTCGCGCCGGTGATCTTCGTCTCCGGCATCACCGGCCAGTTCCTGCGCTCGTTCGCGGTGGTGGTGACCTTCGGCGTGCTCGTGTCGCTGTTCGTGTCGCTCACGCTCACGCCGATGCTCTGCTCGCGCTTTCTGCACGTCGAGCGCCGCCACGGGCGGCTCTACTGGCTGCTCGAGCACGCGTTCGAGCGCCTCGAGCGCCTCTACCGCCGGCTGCTCGGCTGGGCGCTCGCGCACCGCTGGACGGTGCTCGCCGGCGCGGTGGCGGTGAGCGCCGGCGCGGTGCCGTTTTTCCGGATGCTTCCGGCCGAACTGGCGCCGCAGCCCGACGAGGGGCGGTTCCTCATCGGCATCCGCACGCCGCTCGGTTCCTCGATCCACTACACCGAGCAGAAGCTGCGCGAAGTCGAGGAGATCGTGTTCCGCTATCCGGACGTGGTCACCGAGTTCGGCGTGATCGGTCTGGGCTCGGCCGGCCAGGTCAATCAGGCGACGCTGGTGGTGCGCATGAAGCCGAAGTCCGAGCGCCGGCGCTCGGGCGGCATGACGCAGCAGGAGGTGATCGCGGCGGTGCGGCGCGATCTCGCGCAACTGGCTGGCGCGCGCGCGTTTCCGCGCCCCTTCGGCCTCGTGATGGGCCAGCGCTCCGAGCCGCTGCAGTTCGTCGTCAAGGGGCCGAACCTTGAGGAGATGGGGCGCGTCGCGACCGCCTTGCAGAGGACGCTTCAGGCCGACCCGCAGATCGGGCGCATGGACACCGACCTGCAGCTCGATCTGCCGCAGCTCGTCCTCGAACCCGATCGCGTGCGCGCCGCGGCCGTCGGCCTGAGCACCCAGGACCTCGCGCTCGCGATCAGCATGCTCACCGGCGGCGTCGATATCGCGAAGTACAACGACCAGCCGGGCGACGGCGAGCGCTACGACATCCGCGTGAAGGCGAAGGAAGGCGAATTCGTCTCGCAGGACGATCTCGCGCGGATCTACCTGCGCAACCGCCAGGGGCAGCTCGTGCGGCTGGATACGGTCGCGCGCTTTGCCGAACGCGTCGGCCCGGCGGTGGTCGGGCGCTTCGACCTGCAGTTCGCCGCGACCTTCTACGCCACCCCCTCGATTCCGCTCGCGGCGGCGATGGAGAAGGTGCGCGCCGCCGCGCGGGAACTCCCGCCGGGCTACCAGGTGGTGTTCATCGGCGAGGCCGAGCAGCTCGAAAAAACGCGCGAGGCGATGCTCTTCACCTTCGCGCTCGCGCTCGTGCTCCTTTTCATGGTGCTCGCGAGCCAGTTCAACTCGTTCCTGCAACCGTTCTACGTCATGCTCGCGGTGCCGCTCGCGATCATCGGCGGGGTGTTCGCGCTGTGGCTGTTCCTGCCGCTGTCGCAGCTGGGCGCATCGCTCGGGCTGAAGATCCCGGTGCACACGTTGAACATCTACTCGATGATCGGCCTCACGCTCCTCATCGGCCTGGTGGCGAAAAACTCGATTCTGCTCGTCGATCTCGCCAACCAGCGCCGCGCGCAAGGGATGGCGGTGGACGCAGCGCTCGCGGATGCCTGCCCGATCCGCATGCGGCCGGTGCTGATGACTTCGGCGACGGTGGTGCTCGCGCTCCTTCCGGCGGCCTTCGGTCTCGGGGCGGGCGCCGAGACGAACGCGCCGCTCGCGGTCGCGGTGATCGGCGGCATGATCACCTCGACGCTGCTCACGCTCGTGGTGGTACCGGCCGCCTATTCGCTCGTCGAGAACTGGCGCGAGGGAAGAAGGCGTGCGCGCGGCGCGGCGCCGGTCGAGGCCCCGAGCGCGCCGCGGCGCGAACCCTAGATCGCGAACTCGACGAGAAACGGCCCGCGCCGGCGGCAGGCGGCGGAAAAGACGTCGGCGAAAGCCTCGAGCGTCTCGACGCGCGCCGCCTCGACCCCCATGCCTTCGGCGAGCTTCGTCCAGCCGAGCGCCGGCCGGCCGAGGTCGAAGAGCGCCTCGGACGCCGGTCCCGGCCGCGCGCCCGCTGCGGCGAGCTCGCCCTGCAGGATCGCGTAGCGTCGGTTCGCGAACACGATGTTCACCACGTCGAGCCGCTCGCGCGCCTGGGTCCAGAGCGCTTGCAGCGTGTACATCCCGCCGCCGTCGCCCTGAAGGCACACGACGCGCCGAGCGGGGCAGGCGATCGCCGCGCCGGTCGCGGCGGGAAACGCCCAGCCGATCGCGCCGCCCGTGATCTGTATCCAGTCGTGCGGGGCCGCCGCCCAGGTGTAGGGGAAAAGCGCGCGGCCCGAGGTGACCGCGTCCTCGGCGACGATCGCGTCTTCCGGAAGCAGGGCGGCGAGCGTCGGGCCGAAGGCATCGGCGCGGAAGGGACCGCGCTGCGGCTCGGGTTTCGCGAGCGCCGGGAACGTCGGCTCGGGCGGTGCAGCGAGCTCGTCTGCGAGCGCTTCCAATGCGCCGACCACATCCTCCGCCGGCCCGGCGAGCCGGTGTAGCGCGCAGTCCGCCGGCCAAAGGGTCGAAGGTTTTCCGGGATAAGCGAAGAAGCCGACCGGCGGCCTTGCGCCGGCGAGCACCAGATGTCGGACGCCTTCGAGAACCTTGAGCGCGGCATCGACGACGTATGGGATGCGATCCACCGGCGGCCGTCCGCGCCCGCGTGCCATGCGCGGCACCTGCGTCGGCGTGCGAAGCTCAGCACCGGTCGCCTGCGCGATGCGCGCGGCAGCCCGAAGCCCGCGTTCGGTGAGCGCGGGTCCTGAAAGGAGCAGCATCGCCCGCTCGCCTGAGCGCAGCGCCAGCGCCGCCTCGCGCAGCGCCTCCGGTGCGGGCATCCGGCGCGCCGGCGCGGCAAGCGCCGCCGCAGGCCGGCCGCCCTCTCCCCAGGCGCAGTCGGCCGGCAGCACGAGCGTCGCGACGCCGCCCGGCGGGGCGAGCGCCGCCTGCACCGCGCGGGCGGCGTCCTCGCCGACGTCCTCGGAGCGCAGGCTCGTCCGAACCCAGCAGGACACCGTGCGCGCGAGCGCCTCGGTGTCGGCGGTGAGCGGAGGATCGTGCGGGCGGTGGTGCGTCGCCTGATCGCCGACGATGTTGACGACCGGGGTATGCGCGCGGCGGGCGTTGTGCAGGTTGGCCAGCCCGTTCGCAAGGCCCGGTCCGCAGTGAAAAAGCGTCGCCGCCGGCCGTCCGGCCATGCGCGCGTAGCCGTCTGCGAAGCCGGCGACCGCGGCCTCGGCGAGCCCGAGCACCGCGCGCACGCCCGGCACCCGGTCGAGCGCGGCGACGAAGTGCATCTCGCTCGTTCCCGGATTGGCGAAGCAAACCTCGACGCCGCAGGCGACGAGGGTGCGGGCGAGGCTTTCTGCGCCGTCCATGCGCCCGATGCTAGCATCGGCAGCTTCCGGAGACAGATCCGACATGGCCGCCAATCCCGAAATCCGCAACATGGCGCTCTTCTGCGACTTCGAAAACATCGCCCTCGGCGTTCAGGAGGCGAAATACGACAAGTTCGACATCGGGCGCGTGCTCGAGCGGCTGCTTCTCAAGGGGTCGATCGTCGTGAAGAAGGCTTATTGCGACTGGGCGCGCTACAAGGAGTTCAAGGCGGCGATGCACGCGGCCGCGTTCGAACTGATCGAGATCCCGCACGTACGCCAGTCGGGCAAGAACTCGGCCGACATCCGCATGGTGGTGGACGCGCTCGACCTCTGCTACACCAAGAGCCATGTCGACACCTTCGTCATCATCAGCGGCGACTCGGATTTCTCGCCGCTCGTCTCCAAGCTGCGCGAAAACGCAAAGACGGTGATCGGGGTCGGCGTCAAGAACTCCTCGAGCGACCTGTTGATCGCCAATTGCGACGAGTTCATCTACTACGACGACCTGGTGCGCGAGGACGAGGCCAAACGCCGCGCGCAGAAGAAGCGGCGCGAGGCCCAGAAGGGCGCCGCCGCACACGGCGCCGCCGCGGGCGAAGACAAGGCACAGGAGGCGTTCGACCTGGTGCTGGAGACGTTCGACGCGCTGGTCGCCGAGCGCGGCGAGGGCGAGCGAATCTGGGGCTCGATGGTCAAGCAGGCGCTCAAGCGCCGCAAACCCGGGTTCAACGAGTCCTACTACGGCTTTCGCGCCTTTTCCGATCTTCTCGAGGAGGCCGAACGCCGCGGGCTGCTGCGCCTGGAGCCCGACGAAAAATCGGGCGGTTACGTGCTGCGCCGCCCCGAGCGGCCGGCGGCCCGGGCCGGCGCGGACGCTACTGCGGGTTGAGCTGGCGGTAGACGGCTTCGGCGACCGAGAGCAGCCGCTCGCGCGGGAGATCGCTCGAGGCGAGGGCATAGCCGAAGCGCCGATCGATCCAGTAGAACACGCCGACCTTGCCCTCGGACTGATAGCGGAATGCGGTCTCGCCGTGGTCGCGCCCGTCGGCGCGGACGTAGAGCGTGACGCGCGTGCCCTGCTTGCACTGGTACATGAACTGCGCGACCGGCCCGTCGTCGCCCGGCAGCAGTCGGCCGCCGACCAGGCTGTAGCCGACGTCCTCGAGCTTGGGCGCGCGCACCGGCGCACCGAGCCGCTTCGAGAGCCAAGCGACGAGATGCGCCTCCTGGTCGGCGCCCACCTCGACCGGATGGCGCACCTCGGGCGAATAGACCGCGTGCGCGATCGCCGCGCGCCGCGCGAACGCCGGGGCATCCGTCGACACGGGCGGTTGCGCGCGCTCGCCGAGGATCTGCCAGGCGGCGAGCGCGCCGAGCGCGGCCCCGAGCGCGACGAGCACCGCGGCGCGTCCGAGCGCGCGCCAGCGCCCGCGCTCGCCTGCGACGCGCAGCCGCTCGGGCAGCGGCTCGGCGAGCACCGGATCGTAAAGCTCGTGCAGCGCCTGCGAGAGCGCCCGAAGCGTGTCGTCCTTCTGCGGTTCGCCGCTCATCGGGTCACTTCACCCGCTGCAAACGGGCCCCGGCGGGCAGGCCGCCGAGCATCGCGCGCAGCTTCTCGCGCGCGCGCGCAAGGCGCGACATCACCGTGCCGATCGGAATGCCGAGGGTACGCGCGGCTTCGCTGTAGCTCATGTCCTCCAGCGCGACGAGCAACAGCACCTCGCGCTGCTCGGGCGGCAGACGCCGCAGCGCGCGCTCGAGGTCCCTCAGGTCGAGCGGATCGGTCTCGCGCGCGGCGCGCGCGAGTTCCGGCATGTCCTCCTCGAGCGGCGCGAGCGGGCGCGCCGCGCGCAGCTGGTTGACGTAGACGTTGTGCATCACGGTGAACAGCCAGGCGCGCAGGTCGGTGCCGCGCCGGTAGAGGTGGAGCTTCGCCAGCGCGCGCTCCAGCGTGTCCTGCACGAGGTCGTCGGCCGCCGTCGGCTCGCCGACGAGCGCGCGTGCGTAGCGGCGCAGCCGCGGGATCAGCCGGACGAGTTCCTGCGCCTCGCGCATGTCGGACAACAGTCTAGCGCCGCGGTTATTCCGCAGGCGTCGCGGATCGCGCGCGCTCGCCCGCGCGCGACGCGTGCGCCGCGCAACATCGCCCTCCGGCGACGGCGGCGGCGCGAGGCTTGCGGCGGCGGCCGGTTCAGCGCAGCCCGGCGACGTACTCGGCGAGCGCGCGGATTTCCTGATCGGTGAGCCGGGCGGCCGCCCCGCGCATCATTCCGTTCGGATCGTTCGCGCGGGTGCCCGCGCGAAACGCCTTGAGCTGCGCCTCGATGTACTCCGGATATTGCCCGGCGATGCGCGGATACTGGCTGGGAATGCCCGCGCCGGTCGGCCCGTGGCAGCCGGCGCACGCAGGAACGCCCGAGGCGACGTTGCCGCCGCGGTAGATCTTCTGCCCGAGCGCGGCGAGATCCTTGTCGCGCGCTGCGGCCGGCTTCAGCTTCTGCGCCGCGTAATAGGCGGCGAGGTTTCGCATGTCCGCGTCCGACAGCGGCGCGACCATGCCGGTCATGACCGCGTTTTCGCGCTCTGGCTTTTTGCCGCCTTGGGACTTGAACGCGACCATCTGCCGGTAGAGGTACTCGGGGATCTGGCCCGCAAGATGCGGGTTGGCCGACGTGGGACTGTTTCCGTCGGCGCCGTGGCAGGCAGCGCAGACCTGTGTCGCGATGGCCTGTCCCTTCGCCGGATCCGGTTTTGCCGGCGCCTGCGCGAACGCCAGAGTCGCGCAAGCGAAGGCGAGTCCGGCGGCGACCGCCCACAAACGGATCATGCAGGATCTCTCCCTGGAAAGGCGTGCGAAAGCCGCGATTTTATTAGAATTTTTCCCCGCGTGGCGTCCGATGTCGGTGTTTTTCGCAGCCCGCTTTGCGGTGTCCGCAGCTTCGCCTGCGGCGTTTCCGCCGGACGACCGACCGGAGATCGCCGTCGTCGGTCGCTCCAACGTCGGCAAGTCGAGCGCGATCAACGCGCTCGCGAACCGCAAGCGCTTGGCGATCGCGAGCAAGACGCCCGGACGAACGCGAACCATCAACTTCTTCGAGCTGGGTTCGGCGGCGCGCGTCGTCGATCTGCCCGGCTACGGCTACGCGGCGATACCGCACGCCGTGCGCGCCCGCTGGGACAAGCTCATTTCGGCGTATTTTTCCGGCCGGCGTTCGCTCGTCGCGGTGGTGCTGCTCATGGACGCGCGTCGTCCGCTTACCGAGCAAGACCGGCGCATGCTCGCGTGGCTGCGCCCGTTCGGCGCGCGGTTGCTCGTCCTGCTGTCCAAATCCGACCGCCTGTCGCGGGCCGCGGCGGGCGCTGCGCAGCTCGCGGTGCGCCGCGCGCTGGCCGAAGAGTTGGGGGACGCGGAGGTGATCGCGTTTTCGGCGACGCACAGCACTGGCGTTGCCCAGGCGCGCCGGCTGCTCGAGCAGTGGCTCGGAGAATCGGTCAAAGAAAAAGGGCTGCGGGAAAGCGCTCCCGCAGCCCGGAATAAAAGACCCCCGGCAAAGGGGAAAGCAACCGGGGGCGAAGCGCCTTGATCAGGTCAAGGCAACCCGCTCAGGGAGGAGAAGCGGGAGACGGCTTGCGCCGTCCGCATATATGATCGGCAGGTCGCGAAAAAGTTCCCGTGCCCCGCAGCTTCCTCAACTTCCTGAAAAATCAGGCTCATGACCCCTTACGCCGCGTTTCCCGCCCTCCGAATGCGCCGCATGCGCAAGGACGAGTTCTCCCGCCGGCTGATGCGCGAGGCCTCGCTCAGCGCCGACGATCTGATCTATCCCGTCTTCATCATCGAGGGGAAAAACCGCGTCGAAAAAGTGGCCTCGATGCCCGGCGTCGAGCGCATGACCGTCGACCGGCTGCTGCGGCTCGCCGAGCAGTGTCTGCGCGCCCGCATCCCGGCGATCGCGCTCTTTCCCGCGATCGATCCGCGCCTGAAGACCCCCGATGGCCGCGAGGCCTGTAACCCCGAGGGGCTTGTTCCGCGCGCGGTCGCGGCGCTGAAGCAGCGCTTTCCGGAGCTCGGCGTGATGACCGACGTCGCGCTCGATCCGTACACCTCGCACGGACAGGACGGCGTGGTGGACGACGCCGGCTACATCGTCAACGATGAGACGCTCGCGGTGCTCGAAGAGCAGGCGCTCGTTCAGGCGGCCGCCGGCGTCGACATCGTCGCGCCCTCCGACATGATGGACGGGCGCATCGGCCGCATCCGTCAGGCCCTCGAAGCGAAGGGCTTCGTCCATACGCGCATCATGGCTTACTCGGCGAAGTACGCCTCGGGCTTCTACGGTCCTTTCCGCGAGGCGGTGCGCTCGGCAAGAGCGCTCGGTCGCGCAGACAAGAAGACCTACCAGATGGATCCGGCGAATTCCGACGAGGCGCTGCGCGAAGTCGCGCTCGATCTCGCCGAAGGCGCCGACATGGTGATGGTGAAGCCCGGCATGCCGTACCTCGACGTCGTTCGCCGGGTGAAGGACACGTTTCGCGCGCCGACGTTCGTGTATCAGGTCTCGGGCGAATACGCGATGCTGCGCGCCGCGATCGGGAACGGCTGGTTGCCGGAATCGTGCATCATGGAGTCGCTGCTCGCGTTCAAGCGCGCCGGCGCAGACGGCATCCTCACCTATTTCGCGCTCGAGGCGGCGCGCTCGCTCGCTCGCTGATTCAACGGGGCACGCGCGCCCGGTCGCCTCAGTCGCGCTCGCCGAGCGCGCGCTCGAGCGTCACCAGAAACCGCTCGGCGTTCTGAAATCCGATCACGCGCAGCCCTCGGATCTCCTCGCCGCGCGCGTCGAAAAAGACGATCCCGGGCGGACCGAACAGACGAAACCGCGCAAGGAGCGCCCGGTGCTCGGCGGTGTTGGCGGTGACGTCGGCCTGCAGGAGGAGCATCTTCGCGAGCTTTTCCCTGACGCGCGGATCGGAGAACGTGAGCGCCTCCATCTCCTTGCACGAGACGCACCAGTCGGCGTAGAAGTCGAGCATCACCGGGCGGCCGGGATTTTTCAGCTTCGCCTCGAGTTCCGCCACCGAATCGACGCGGACGAAGTCGGTTGCGCCGCTTCCCGGGCGCAGCACCGGCCAGGCGATCCAGACCGCGACCGCAAGGAGCAGCACGCCGAAGAAGCGCTTGACGTGCGCCATCCAGGGCCCGGCGCGCGGCAGAAGCGCCCCGCCGGAAACCCCGACGGCGAGCAGCGGCAGCCCCATGCCGAGCGCCATCGTGAAAAGCGCCGCACCGCCGAGCGCCACGTCCTTCGTCTGCGCGATGTAGAGGAGCGCGCCGGCGAGTGGCGCGGCGACGCAGGGACTCACCACGACCGCGGAGAGCGCACCCATCGCAGCGACCGAGGCGATGCGCCCGCCGTGCAGGCGCCCTTGCGCCGCCGCAAGCCGCTGCTGCAGTCGCGCCGGAAGCTGAAGATCGTACAGGCCGAACATCGAGAGCGCGAGCGCGACGAACACGAGCGCAAAACCGACGAGCACCCAGGCGTTCTGCAGCGCCGCCGCGAGGTACGCCCCCGACCAGGCGGCGGCGACACCGGCCGCCGCGTAGGCCGCCGCCACGCCGAGCACGTAGGCGGCCGAGAGCGCAAGCGCGCGCGCCTTGCCGCCGCGCGCGCGGTCGCCGACGATGATGCTGGAAAGGATCGGGATCATCGGCAGCACGCAGGGCGTGAACGCGAGCAGCACGCCGAAGCCGAGAAAGCTGGCGAGCACGACGAGCGTTCCGCCCGACTCGAAGAGGCGCGCCACTTCGAGGTCGCTCGCGCGCTCCCAGGTCTCGCGCAGCGCGCTCAGGCCGCCGCCGGCGGAAGCGCCCGCGGCGGCTGCGCCGAGCCGCAGTGTGACCTTCGTTTCCATCGGCACGTAGCAAACGCCGACGTCTGCGCAGCCCTGCGAGGTCACCGCGAGCTTCAGCGTGCCGTCCGGAGCATCGACCGGCAGGCGGATCGAGACGGCCTTGCGGTAGGGTTCCATCTCGCCGAAGAACTCGTCGCGGTGACGCACGCCGGGCGGAAACTCGGGCGCACCCAGCCGCACCCCCGGCTGCGCGGCGAAGCGAAACTTGTCGCGGTACAGGTAATAGCCGTCGGCGATGTCGAAGCGCACTTCGACGTGCCGATCGTCGAGCGCGCGGGCCGACATGCGGAAAGCCTTGTCCGGCTCGAGCAGCTCGTCCGGATTCGCCGCGAGCGCAGCGCCGCAGACGAGCGCGAACAGCAGCGCGGCGAGCCGCATCATCCGGCGGGCGTCGTCTCCGTCGCGACCCAATCGAGGTAGGCGCGAAGGCCGCGTTCGATCGGCATCGCGATGATTTCCGGAAGCTCGTAGGGATGCGCCTGCCGGATCGCCGCCTCGAGCGCCGGATAGCGATCGGCAGTGCTCTTGATGAGCATCGGATGCTCCTCGTCGTGCTGCACCGCGCCCTTCCAGCGGTACACCGAACGGCAGGGTGCGAGGATGTTCACGCAGGCAGCGAGCCGCTTCTCGATCAGCAGGTCGGCGATGCGCTCGGCGGCAGCGCGATCAGGCAGGTTCGTGAGTACGAGCAGCGCGGACATTCCTCAATCCCTCGTAAACGGTGGGGTACGCAAGGCGCACCCCGAGCACGGTCTTCAGCCGCGTATTGTCCAGCAACCGGGACTCGCCCATGAACGAGAGCATCTCCGGCGGAATGCGCCCGGCGGCCTCGGCGCGCGCGATGCGCGGCGGTCGCGCAAGCCCTGTCGCATCGGCGACCAAGTCGAGCCAGTCGCCCATTTTGAGGCGCGTGTCGTCGGCGGCATTGTAGATCCCGGCGGGCGCATCCTCCTCGAGCGCGCGCACCGCGATCGCCGCGAGGTCGTCTGCGTGGATGTGGTTGGTGTAGACGTCGTCTTCGGGACGCAGCACCGGGATTCCCCGGCGCAGGCGCTCGAGCGGCAACCGGTCGGCGGCGTAGATACCGGGGGCGCGCAGGATCGCGAGCGCGACCCCGCGCGCGGCGCACCATTCGCCGAGCCGGCGCTCGGCGTCGGCCCGTCGGCGCGCGCGCGGGGTCTGCGGGTCGACCGGTCGGTCTTCGGCGACGAGCGCCCCGCCGCAATCGCCGTAGACGCCGCTCGTGCTGACGTAAACGATGCGCGCCGGTAGAATGCTCGCCTTTTCGAGCGCTGCGAGCAGGTTCGCGGTGCGGGTGTCGGCGTCGCCCGTCGCGGGCGGCGGCGCGCAGTGCAGCACCGCGTCCGCCTCGATCCCGCCGAGCGTTTCCGGCCGGTCGAGGTCGAAACCGCGAGCGCGCGAGCCGCACCGGCATTCGAAGCGGGATTCGAGCGCGGGAAGCGCGCGGCGCGCGACGTCGCCGCAGCCGGCGATCAAGAGCCGTTTCATCGGGTCCATTGTATGCATACCGTCACCCTCCAGCCTTCGGGACAGCGCTTTCAGGTCGAACCGGGCGAATCGGTGCTCGCCGCCGCGCTGCGCGAAGGGATCGTGCTCCCGTACGGCTGCAAGAGCGGCGCCTGCGGAAGCTGCAAGGCGCGGATCGTCTCCGGCGAGGTGGATTACGGCGTCTATCAGAAGAAGGCGCTCACCGACGCCGAGCGCGCGCAGGGCCGGGCGCTGCTTTGCCAGGCGAAGCCCCTTGGCGACCTCGTCGTCGAGGCGCGCGCGGTCAGCGCGGTCAAGGGGATCCGGATTCGGGTGCTTCCCTGCCGGGTTCAGCAGATGCTGCGCCTCGCCGACGACGTGATGGTGCTGCGGCTGAAGCTCCCGGCGAACGAGCGGCTCGAATACCTCGCCGGCCAGTATCTGGAGTTCCTGCTTCGCGACGGCTCGCGCAGGAGCTTTTCAGTGGCCAACCCCCCGCACGATCAGGAACTGATCGAGCTGCACGTGCGGCATGTGCCCGGCGGGCAGTTCACCGACCACGTCTTCGGCAAGATGAAAGAACGCGACATCCTGCGCTTCGAGGGACCGTTCGGCACGTTTTTTCTGCGCGAGGAATCGCAAAAGCCGATCGTCTTCGTCGCCTCCGGCACCGGCTTTGCGCCGATCAAGGCGATCGTCGAGGACATGTTCCACCGCGGCATCGCGCGCCCGGCGGTGCTTTACTGGGGAGGCCGGCGACCGAAGGACCTCTACATGAACGCGCTCGCCGAGCGCTGGGCGGCCGAGCACGGCGAGCGCTTCCGCTACGTGCCGGTCATCTCCGATGCGCTCCCGGAGGACGGTTGGGCGGGGCGAACCGGCTTCGTGCACCGGGCGGTGATGGAAGACTTCCCCGACCTCTCGGGCCACCAGGTCTACGCCTGCGGCGTGCCGGTGATGGTCGAGTCGGCCAAGCGCGACTTCACCGCGCTCTGCGGGCTTCCCGAAGACGAGTTCTACGCCGACAGCTTCACCACGCAGGCCGACATCGCCGGCGCGCAGGCGTGAACGCGGCGCTCGGGCTCGCCTTTGGCGCGGCGCTCGTCGCGCTGCTTCTCTGGGTCATGGTTTCCGTGCCGGGCGAGTCCTGGCGCGGAGCGCTCCCGCCCTTGAGGGAAGACGAGGCCGCGCTCGCCGAGCGGCTGAAAAAGCATGTCGCGACGCTCGCCGCCGGCGAGCGCAACACCCGGGCGCCCGCGCGTCTGGAAGCGGCAGCGCGCCACATCGAAGCGGAGCTTCAGGGGGCGGGCTATCGCGTGCGCGCGCAACCGTACGATTCGGGCGACGGCCTCGTGCGCAATCTCGAAGCGGTGCGCGAGGGCCGCATCGCGCGCTCGCTCGTCGTCGGCGCGCACTACGACTCGGTGTTCGGCTCGCCCGGCGCGAACGACAACGGCTCCGGCGTCGCCGCCCTTGTGGAACTGGCACGCGGCCTCGCCGCCGCTCAGCCGCGCCATACGCTGCGCTTTGCCTTCTTCGCGAACGAGGAGCCGCCGTATTTCGCCACCGCTGCGATGGGAAGCCGCGTCTATGCCGACGAGCTGATCGAGCGGGGCGAGCGCATCGCCGCGATGTTTTCGCTCGAGACGATCGGCTACTACGCCGAGCGGCCCGGCAGCCAGCGTTATCCCTTCCCGCTCGGGTTTTTCTACCCCGACCGCGGCGATTTCGTCGCCTTCGTCGCGAACCTCGGCTCGCGAAGCCTGCTTCATGCGGCGCTCGCCGCCTTCCGCCGCGAAGCGCGCTTTCCCGCGGAAGGCGTCGCCGCGCCCGCGTTCATCCCGGGCGTCGCCTGGTCGGACCAGCGCTCCTTCTGGCGCCGCGGGGTGCCGGCGGTGATGATCACGGACACCGCCCTTTACCGCTATCCGCACTACCACCTTCCGAGCGACACGCCCGACAAACTCGACTACGAGCGCCTTGCGCGGCTTGTCGCGGGGCTTGAGCGGATGCTGCGGGTGCTCGACGCGGAGCTTTGACCTCGGCTACCCCGCCCCTTCGCCGAGATACGCCTCGCGCACGCGCGGATCGGCAAGGAGCGCGCGCGCTTCGCCCGAGAGCGCGATCGCGCCCGACTCCATCACGTAGCCGCGGTGCGCGATCTCGAGCGCAAGCCGCGCGTTTTGCTCGACAAGCAGGATCGTGACGCCCTGCCGCGCGATCTCGCGCACGATGTCGAAGATTTTTGCGACGAGCATCGGCGCAAGGCCCATGGAAGGCTCATCGAGCAGCAGCAGCCGCGGCCGCGCCATCAGCGCGCGCGCGATCGCGAGCATCTGCTGCTCGCCCCCCGAGAGCGTGCCCGCGGTCTGTCGTCTCCGCTCCGCAAGCCGCGGAAACATCGCGTACTGCCGCTCCAGATCGTCGGCGATGCCGGGATCGGTGCGCGCGTACGCGCCCATCGCGAGGTTCTCCTCGACCGTCAGGCGCGGAAAGATCCCGCGGCCCTCGGGCACCATGACGA
Source organism: Burkholderiales bacterium (assembly GCA_026416295.1). Lineage (GTDB taxonomy): Bacteria > Pseudomonadota > Gammaproteobacteria > Burkholderiales > SG8-39 > RBG-16-66-20. Next base: position 59,556 of record JAOAFL010000016.1, read on the forward strand.
GCCCCTTGCGCGGAAGCTCGAAGGCGGGCGTCGCGCCGATGTCCTCGCCCGCGTAGCGGATGCGCCCTGAGCGCGCGACCAGGCCGCAGATCGCGCGAAGCGTCGAGGATTTGCCGGCGCCGTTCGCGCCGATCAGGCAGACGAGCTCGCCTTCGCCGACGTCGAGGTCGATGCCGCGGACCGCGCGGATGCCGCCGTAGTGCACCTCCAGCGCGCGCGCTTCGAGGAGCGTCATGCGGCGGCGGGCGCCCCGAGATAGGCCTCGATTACCTTGGGGTCGCGCTGCACCTCGGACGGCAGCCCTTCGGCGATTCGTTCGCCGTGGTCGAGCACGAGCACCCGGTCGCAGATGTCCATCACCAGCCGCACGTCGTGCTCGATGAGAAGCACGGTGACGCCGTCGTCGCGGATGCGCCGGATGAGGCGCGCGAGCGCCCGGCGCTCGGCCGGGTTCATGCCGGCGGCGGGCTCATCGAGCGCGAGAAGCCGCGGGTCGGTCGCGAGCGCGCGCGCGATCTCCAGGCGCCGCTGATCGCCGTAGGGGAGGCTCCCGGCGGCGTCGTTCGCGCGGGCGCGGATGCCGACGTAGTCGAGAAGCTCGGCCGCGCGCCGCTCGATCGCCGCTTCCTCCGCGCGCTGCGCCGGCGTGCGCAGGATCGCCGCGAGCACGCCGGCGCGGGTGCGCACGTGCCGGCCGATCATGACGTTCTCGAGCGCGGACAGGTTGGCGAAGAGCCGGATGTTCTGGAACGTGCGCGCGATGCCAGCGGCGGCGACCTGGTCGGAGGTGAGGCCCGAAAGCGGCCGGCCCTCGAAGGTGAAGCGGCCGGCGTCCGGCGCGTAGATGCCGGTGAGCACGTTGAAGAGCGTCGTCTTCCCGGCCCCGTTCGGGCCGATCAGGCCGTAGATCTCGCCGCGCGCGATGCGAAACGAGACGTCTGCGAGCGCCTGGATGCCGCCGAAGCGCTTGCCGATGCCGCTCGCCTCGAGGATCGGGTTCATGCGCGCAGCGCCCCGGGCTCTTCGCGCCAGTCGAGCTCGCGCTTTCGCACCTGCGACGGAAGCAGCCCTGCCGGCCGAAACAGCATCACGAGCACGAGCGCGAGGCCGAAGAGAAGCATGCGGATCACCTCCGGCTCGATCAGCTGGCGGCCAAAGAGCGCTTCCTGCGCCGGCGCGACCGTCCAGCGCAGCACCTCGGGAACGAAGGAAAGGAGCACCGCCCCGAGCATCACGCCCCAGATGTTGCCCATGCCGCCGAGCACCACCATCGCCACCACCATGATCGACTCGACCAGCACGAAGCTCTCGGGCGAGATGAAGCTCTGCATCGCGGCGAACATGCCCCCGGCGATGCCGCCGAAGGAGGCCCCCATCGCGAAGGCGAGGAGCTTCACGTGCGTGGTGTTGATCCCCATCGCGCGCGCGGCGATCTCGTCCTCGCGCACCGCCTCCCAGGCGCGGCCGATGCGCGAATCCTGCAGCCGCACGTTGACGACGATGACGACGACGAGCACCGCAAGGAGCAGCCAGTAGTACTTCATCGGGCCGCTCACCGTGAGGCCGAGCACCGTGTCCGTGCGCGAAAAATCGATCGGCCCGAGGCGGAACGGGTCGATCTGCGCGATGCCCTGCGGCCCGCGCGTGATGTTCACCGGCTGCGACAGGTTGTTGAGGAAGATGCGCACGATCTCGCCGAAGCCGAGCGTGACGATCGCGAGGTAGTCGCCGCGCAGCTTCAGGGTCGGCGCGCCGAGCAGCACGCCGAAAAAGGCCGCGAGCGCCGCGCCGATCGGAAGGATCACCCAGAAGGGCAGGTGAATGTCGAAGTGGGGCGAGGCGAGAAGCGCGTAGCAGTAGGCACCGACCGCGTAGAACGCGATGTAGCCGAGATCGAGCAGGCCAGCAAAGCCCACGACGATGTTCAGACCGAGCGCAAGGAGGACGTAGAGCACCGCGATGTTCGCGATCCGCACCCAGGTGGTGCCGATCATGGCGAGCGCAAACGGCAGCAGCACGAGCGCGAGCACGATCGCGGCGATGCCCGCCCAGAGGAGCGCCGGCCGTCCGCGGGCGTCGAGGAGGCGTCTCATGCGCGCTCGCCGACCCGCTCGCCGAGCAGCCCCGAGGGGCGGAAGACGAGGACGAGGATCAGCACGACGAAGGCGAACACGTCCTGGTAGTTCGAGCCGAAGAGCACGAAGTGGCCGCCGTCGGCGCAGCGCTCGGCGGGCCCGATGCCCCAGCGGCACAGGTCGGTGAGATCGCCGATGTAGCCCGCCCCGAGCGCCTCGACCACCCCGAGCAGGATTCCGCCCAGCATCGCCCCGGGGACGTTGCCGATGCCGCCGAGCACCGCCGCCGAAAACGCCTTGAGGCCGAGAATCGAGCCCATGGTGTACTGCGCGACCCCGTAGTAGGTGCCGAACATGACGCCCGCCACCGCCGCCATCGCGGCGCCGATCACGAAGGTCGCGGCGATCACGCGGTCGATGTCCACGCCCATCAGCGCCGCGACCTGCGGGTTCTGGGCGGTCGCGCGCATCGCGCGCCCGAGGCGCGTGCGATAGACGAGCCAGGCGAGCCCCGCCATCATCGCCGCGCAGATGGCGACGATCGCGATCTGCACGCCGGTCATGGTGGCGCCGGCGAAGCTGAAGGTGACGAGCGGGATGATCTGCGGAAACGCGAGCACGTTGCGGCTCCAGATCATCATCGCGAGGTGCTGCAGGACGATCGAGACGCCGATCGCGGTGATCAGGGGCGCAAGGCGAGGCGCGCGCCTGAGCGGCCGGTAGGCGAGCCGCTCCATCGCGTAGCCGACCGCCATGCACACCGGCACCGCGCAGGCGGCACCGAGCGCGACCGCGACGACCGGCGGCAGCCCCGCGGCAGCGAGGATCGGAATGACGGTAAAGGCGACCATCGCGCCGATCATCACCACTTCGCCGTGGGCGAAGTTGATGAGCTGGATGATCCCGTAGACCATCGTGTAGCCGAGCGCGACCACGGCGTACACCGCGCCGAGCGTCACGCCGTTCACCAGCTGCTGGACAAAGGTGTCCACGGCGGCGAGCCTACCAAGAAAAACGGCACCCGAAGGTGCCGTTCCTCTTCCCCGGTGCGCGGGGGTTACTACTTTTTCGCCTCCTCCTTCTTCGCCTCGGCGGCGGGCGCCGGGGCAGGCGCGGGCGCAGGCGCAGGCGCCGCGGCAGCCGGTGCCGGCGCAGGGCCCGCCGCCGCCTTGATGAACTCCTCGTAGGCGATGGTCTGGCCGCCCTTGACGATCGCCACCGGCTCGAGTTTTCCGCCCTTCATCGTGAAGATCGTCATCTCGGCGTCCTTGCGGTCGCCCTTCTCGTCGAAGGCGATTTTGCCGGTCGCGCCGGTGTACTCGAGTTTCGCGAGCACCGGCAGGTATTTCGCCGGGTCGGCCGAATCGGCCTTCTGCATCGCGGTGATCAGCAGCTTCGCCGCGTCGTAGGTGAACGGCGCATACAGGATCGGGTCGGTGTTGAACTTCTTCTTGTAGGCCTCGAGGAACTTCTTGTCGGCGGCCTGCGGCGGAATGCCCGCCTGAGAGCAAAGCAGCCCTTCGGCCGCGTCGCCCGCGAGCTCCTTCATCTTGTCGGTGCAGGCGCCGTCGCCGAAGGTGAACACCGCCTTCATCCCGAGCTCCCTCGCCTGCTTGAGCAGCGGTCCGCCGGTCGCGTCCATGCCGCCGTAGAACACCGCATCCGGGTTCCGACCCCGCAGTTTCGTCACCACCGCCTTCCAGTCGGTGGTCTTGTCGGTACCTTTCTCGCGCGCGAGCACCTTGATGTTGGCGGCCTTGAGCGTCTTCTCGACCTCGTTCGCGATGCCTTCGCCGTAGGCGGTCGCGTCGTCGATGATCGCGACGAGCTTCGGTTTGCGCGTCGCGGCGAGGTAACTCGCGATCGCCGGCCCCTGCTGGTCGTCGCGACCGACGGTGCGGAACGTCACCTTGAAGCCCTGTTCGGTGAGCTTCGGGTTCGTCGCCGAACCGGTGATCATCGGAATGCCCGCCTGGTTGTAGATCGCCGAGGCCGGGATCGAGGTGCCGGAGTTGAGGTGGCCGACGATGCCGGCGACCTTCGCGTCCACGAGCTTCTGGGCGACGGTCGTGCCGACCTTCGGATCGGCCTGGTCGTCCTCGTACACCCCGACGAACCTCGCTTCCTTGCCCTCGATCTTGATCTTCGCCTCGTTCGCTTCGTCGAGCGCGAGGCGCACGCCGTTTTCGTTGTCCTTGCCGAGATGCGCAATGCCGCCGGTAAGCGGCGCGACGTGGCCGATCTTGATCTCGATCGTCGGCGGCGGAGGCGGCGGCGCGTCCTTCTTCGCCTCCGCAACCTTCTTCTGTTCGGCCGGCTTCTCGCCGCAGCCGATCACGGCGAGCGAGGCCGCGAGGACGGTCAGTGCGAGCTTGGTGTTCTTCATGCGGTCTCCGTCGGAAAAAGGGGTTGAAATTGAAAGGCTTTTTGCAGGCCTGGGATCATACCGCCAGACCCCGAAAAAAAGAAGGCCGCCCGGCTTGAGCGGCCCGCGCTGGATGTCGGAGAGCCCGGCGGCTAACGGGTCGCCAGTATCCACTTGACGAGCGCCCGGACATCGCCGTCCGGGACGTTCGGATTCGCGGGCATCGGCACCTGCCCCCAGACGCCCGCGCCGCCTTTTTTCACTTTCTCGACGAGCTTTGCCTCGGCGTCGCCCTGCCCGGCGTATCGCTTCGCGATCTCCACATAGGTCGGCCCGACGGTTTTGGCCCCCCTCGCGTTGTGGCACGAGACGCAGGCGTATTTTTTCGCGAGCTCTTCGCTCGCCTGGGTCGGCAGCGCCGTCCCTGCGGCGAGCAGGCCGAGGAAAATCGCGCGCTTCATCATCCTTCTACCCTTTCTCGGCAAGGCCGCGATCAGGCGGAAACGCTTCGCCGGCAAGCGAGTTTCAGTTCCGCGAGCGAGGCGATCGGCGGCAGGCAGGTAACGCCCCGGCACAGCCAGCCGTTGACAGGCTCGGGCCGCGCCGGCTTGTCGAGGGGGAGCGGAAGCCCTGTCGCGTCTTCCGGGATCGCGAGCACCAGGGTGTCGGGCAGGTACTCCCGGGCAAGCTCGGCCGACCACTCGGCAAGCGGCCCGGGCCTGCCGCGCAGCACCAGCACCGACGGCGCCTCGATCAGCTCGGAAAGCGCAACGAGGAGCTTCGCGAACCCGGCGGGCTGCTCGCGCATCGACGGGTAGAACGCCTCGAGCGTGCGCTCCGCCGCCCGCGCATATCGCTGCTCGCCGGTGATCGCGGCAAGCCGCGCAAGCGCGAGCGCCGCCGCGCCGTTTCCGGAGGGCAGCGCCGAGTCGTGGCCCGTCTTCGGCCGGTAGAGCAAGCGCTCGTGCGCGTGCGCGGTGAAGAAAAAGCCGCCGGCGTCGCGATCCTCGAACTGCTCGAGCAGCACCTCGGCGAGCGCTTCGGCGAACTCGAGATCCTCGGGGCGGCACTGCGCCTGCAGGAGTTCCAGCACCGCCTCGATGAGAAACGCATAGTCGTCGAGATAAGCGGCAAGCGGCGCGCGGCCGTCCTTGTAGGCGGCCGCAAGCCGCCCGTCGCGCCACATGCGGCCGCGAATGAAGTCGAGCGCCCGCCGCGCGGAAGCGATCCAATCCCGGCGGCCGAAGGCGCGGCCCGCGCGCGCCATGCCGGCGATCGCGAGCGCGTTCCAGGAAACGAGCACTTTCTCGTCCCGGCCGGGACGCAGGCGACGCTCGCGCGCGGCGAAGAGCTTTTCCCGCGCCGCGGAAAGGAGCGGCTCGTCTGCCGCGGCGACCTTTTCGGCCGCGTACAAATGCCAGTGGCGGCCTTCGAAATTCGGCGGCCCCTCCAGCCCCCAGGCGCGTGCGGCGACGCGGTATTCCTCGGGCGAAAGCAGCGCGCGCACCTCGTCGCGGTCCCACACGTAGAACCGGCCTTCCTCGCCCTCGCTGTCGGCGTCGAGCGAGGCGTAGAAGCCGCCTTCGGGCGACTGCATCTCGCGCAGAAGCCACGCCGCGGTCTGCTCCGCGCAGCGGGCAAAAAGCGGCTCTCCCGAGACTGTCTCTTATACACATCT
>JAOAFL010000017.1 GCA_026416295.1 Burkholderiales bacterium
GCCGACTCGAACGCGCGCGCGGCGCGAAGCACGAGCGCATCGGCGTAGCGCGGCCCGACGATCTGCAGCGCGACCGGCAGTCCCGCCTTCGTCAGCCCGCAGGGCACCGCCGCCGCAGGCTGCTGAGTGAGGTTGAAGGGGTAGGTGAACGGCGTCCAGTCGGTCCAGCGTCGCTCGCGAAGGAGGTCCGAGACCTCTTGCCCGGCCTTGAACGCGGGAAGCGGAAGCGCCGGCGTCACCAGGAGGTCGTAGCGCTGGTGAAACCGGTTCATCGCCTCGCCGAGCGCGCCGCGCGCTTTCACCGCGTCGAGGTATTCGGCGGTGGTCACCTTTTCGCCTTCGCGGGCGACCGCGAGCAGCCCCTTGTCCATTTGCCGCCGCTTTCGCGGCGGAGTCGCGCGCACGATGCTCGCCGCCCCCGGAAACCAGTGCCGCGTGAAGATCTCGAGCGGGCTCCGGAACCCCGGGTCGGCCGCGTCCACCCGCGCGCCGAGATCGGCGAAGGTGCGCACCGCGCGCTTTGCGATCTCCGCGACTTCCGGATCCACCTTCGCATAGCCGAGGTCGGGCGACCAGGCGATGCGAAGCCCGCGCACGCCGTCTTCGAGCCCGACGCGCCAGTCGCGCGCCTCCCACGGAAGCGCGTGCCAGTCGCGCGCGTCGGGGAGCGCGATCACGTTCATCATCAGCGCCGCGTCGGCGACGCTGCGCGTCATCGGCCCGACGTGCGCCACCGTGCCCATCGGCGATAGCGGCCACGCGGGCACGCGGCCGAACGACGGCTTCAGCCCGAAGACGCCGGTGAACGCGCAAGGGATGCGGATGGAGCCTCCGCCGTCGGTGCCGATCGCAAGCGGTCCCATGCCGGCGGCGAGCGCCGCGGCCGCACCGCCCGAGGAGCCTCCGGGCGTGAGGCGAGGGTCCCAGGGATTGCGGGTCACGCCAGTAAGTGGGCTGTCGGTGACACCTTTCCAGCCGAATTCGGGCGTCGTCGTCTTTCCGATCAGCACCGCCCCGTGCTCGCGAAGGCGGGCAACGCAAGGCGCATCGTCCTTCCACGGCCCCTTCGGGTCTATCGTCTTCGAGCCGCGAAGCGTCGGCCAGCCGCGCGTGAGGACGAGGTCCTTGATCGAGACCGGCACGCCGTCGAGAAGCCCTTGCGGCTCGCCCTTCATCCAGCGGCGCTCGGACTGGCGCGCCGCGGCGAGCGCCGCGCGCCCGGCAACAAGGCAGAAGGCGTTGAGAACCGGATCGAACTTCTCGATGCGCGCAAGCACCGCGCGCACCGCCTCGACCGGCGAGAGCTTCTTCGTGCGATAGAGGGCGAGGAGTTCAACCGCGGTCAGCGTGCAAGGGTCCATGCGTCAATCGTCCATGGCGAGGGATTTACGGGTGCCGACCACCCAAAAGCCGCCGAGCGAGGGCGGTAGCGCCAGAGCGTAGAGCGCGCGCCGCAGGCGCCGCACCGTGCAGCCGGCGCGCTCGGCGCGACGGGCGAGTGCGTCCGGATCGTCGCATTCGAGCGCGCAGCCGGCAAGCGCAGGCGGCTCGGGCACCGCCTCGCCGAGAAGCGCCTGCCAATCGGCGCGGGCGCCGACCAGCACATGACCGCGATCGGCAGGCAGATGCGCGAAGCGGCGCGCAGGTCGCGGAAGGAGCGCCGCGAATTCCGCCCATCGCGCCGCGGCTTCGACCGGGTCGCAAGCCACGACGAACGCGCAGGCGAGCGAGCGAACGCCGTTTGCGTGTCCCATCCAGCGAGGATGCCAGAGGACCTCGGGGGTGAGGTGCTCGACGAACTGCACGCGCCCTTCGGGCATCGCCTCGGGCGCGGGCCGCACGACCTTGAAGCGGGCGCGCCCGGTTTCGGTGTCGCGCTCGAGCGAAACGATCGGCTGCGGCGCAAAGCCGTGCGCGCCAAGGCGCGCATGCTCTTCCTCCGCCGCAGGCGTTCCGAAGCAGCAAAGATGGACGCCCGGATGGCGCGCCATCGCGGCTCGCAGCCGCGCCGCGTTCGGCGTATCGGCGGTCGGCGCGAGAAACTCGAGATAGCCGCGCTCGAGCATCGCGCAGACGTTCGCCGTTCCCGCAGGCCCGTCCTGCGTGCGCTGGTCCGAGCGCGGCGTGACGACGAACCCGAGCGCGCAAAGCGCGCGCGACGCCGCGTCGAGATCGGGCACGAAGTGCGAAACGTGGTCGAGGTACAGTTCGCCCGGACGAGGGACGCGCGCGGTCACATCCTATAATCTAAGCGACATGAACAGGCCGGTCGAGCAGCAGGCGGCGACCGCGAGCGGCGCGGAAGCCGCCGTCGAAATGCTGAAAGTGCACGGCGTCGAGGTGATCTTCGGCCTGTGCGGCGACACGAGCCTTCCGTTCTACGATGCGCTTGCGCGCCTTGCCCACGGCATGCGCCATGTGCTCACGCGCGACGAGCGCCATGCCGCCTACATGGCCGACGGCTATGCGCGCGTCTCCGGCAAGGTCGGGGTCTGCGAAGGTCCGTCGGGGGGTGGTGCGACCTATCTTCTGCCGGGTCTTGCCGAGGCGAACGAATCGTCGGTACCGCTCGTTGCGATCAACACCGACATCGCGGTCGGCTCGCGCGGGCGCTTCACGCTCACCGAGCTCGACCAGGGGGCGCTCATGCGCTCGGTGACGAAGTGGAACACGGTGATCGAGCGCTCGCAGGACCTGCCGCGCGCCTTCCGCACCGCGTTCGCCGAGGCAACCAGCGCTCCGCCGGGTGCGGTGCACCTTGCGCTGCCCTACGATGTGCAGAACGGGCCGGTGGACCGCGCCGAGATCTGGGGCGATGCGTCGCTTGCCCGCGCGCCGGCGCGACGGGTCGCCCCCGATCCGGCCGAGGTCGAGGCGGTGGTGCGGCTGCTGCGCGCAGCGGAAAATCCGGTGTTCATCTGCGGCGGCGGCGTCACCGCCGCGGGCGCGGAAGCGGAACTCGTCGAACTCGCCGAGCGGCTCTCGGCGCCGGTCGCGACCACGGTGAGCGGACAGGGCGCGATCGCGGACGAACACCCGCTTGCGGTGGGCGTCGTCGGTTCGAACGGCGGAACGCCCGAGACGCGCGCGATCGTCGATCGCGCCGATCTCGTCTTCTTCATCGGCTGCCGCGCCGGATCGGTGACCACCGAGCGCTGGCGGCATCCGGCGCCGGGCCGCGCGAGGATCGTGCACCTCGACGCGGATCCGCGCGTCATCGGCGCGAACTATCGCACGGAGGCGGCGCTCGTCTGCGACGCAAAGCTCGGGCTCGCGGCGTTGAACGCCGCGCTCGAAAACCTCAAGCGCCCGCTTGCGCCGGCCGAGGTGAAGCGGGCGCGCGAGGCGAAGTTCGCGAAATTCGAGCAGCTTGCGCGCTCCGAGGATTCGCCGATCCGCCCCGAGCGGCTGGTCGCCGAAATGGCCAGGGCGCTCGATTCGGACGCGATCCTCGTGCTCGATCCGGGCACGCCGTGTCCGTATTTTTCCGCGTACTACCCGGTGCGCGGCACCGGTCGCCGGATCATCTCCAACCGCGC
>JAOAFL010000049.1 GCA_026416295.1 Burkholderiales bacterium
GGAGGCGATCGAGGGTGCGCCACCGGCGCGGCGCGTGCGGCGGCTGATGGCGCGGATCGCGAAGGCCGTGCCGCGCGGGCGGCACCGCGGCCGGGCCGCCACCACCAAGGCCGGCTGACGCGGCTCTCGCTCCTGCCGCCAGGCATCCCCGGGGTCGTGTGGCAGCCCCTATAAAGTTCTCGGCTATTCGCTCGCCGGTACGTACTTGCGCGGGTCGATACCTCCCGTTAGGGTGCGGTTGTACGCACCCCCTTAGTTCCAAGACGCTCCGCACAGTCGCTACACAGAGCCATGTTCGCGTCTCGTCCGTGCTCATGAAAGGCAGCGCCTACATCGTCGGCGCGTACGAGCATCACACGCGCCATGCGCCGGACAAGTCGGTCGCGCAACTGCACGCCGAAGTGGCGAAGGGAGCGCTCGAAGACGCGGGCCTTTCGCGCGAGGACGTGGACGGCTATTTCTGCGCGGGCGATGCCCCGGGCCTCGGACCGCTTTCGATGGTCGATTACCTCGGCCTGCGGGTTCGGCATGTGGATTCGACCGACACCGGGGGCTCCTCGTATCTCGTGCACGTCGCGCATGCGGCGCAGGCGATCGCTGCCGGGAAATGCAATGTCGCCCTGGTGACGCTCGCAGGACGTCCGCGCTCCGAGGGCTCGAGCGGTACCCAGCCGCGCCACTGGGGGCCGAACCTGCCCGATGCCCCGTTCGAGGCGCCCTACGGCCTCGTCACCACGAACAGCTACGCGATGGTGGCGATGCGGCACATGTACGAGTTCGGCACCACGAGCGAGCAGCTCGCCTGGATCAAGGTGGCGGCGTCGCACCATGCGCAGCACAACCCGCACGCGCTGCTTCGCGACGTGGTGACGGTGAATGACGTGCTGGAATCGCCGATGATCGCCGATCCGCTTCACCGGCTCGACTGCTGCGTGGTGACCGACGGCGGCGGCGCGGTGATCGTCGCGCGGCCGGAGGTGGCGAAAAGCCTCGAGCGCCCGCTCGTTCGCCTGATCGGCGCAGGCGAAGCGGTGAAGGGGCAGGCGGGCGGCCGGCTCGATCTCACCACGTCCGCGGCCGCGCGCTCGGGCCGGATCGCGTTCGAGGAAGCGGGCGTGACGCCCGCCGACATCCGGTACGCCTCGATCTACGACAGCTTCACGATCACGGTGCTGGTGCAGCTCGAAGACCTCGGCTTCTGCGCGAAGGGCGAGGGCGGACGGTTCGTCGCCGACGGCAACCTGATCGCCGGCGTCGGCCGGCTGCCGTTCAACACCGACGGCGGCGGCCTGTGCAACAATCACCCGGCCAATCGCGGCGGCATGACGAAGATCATCGAAGCGGTGCGACAGCTTCGCGGCGAAGCGCATCCTGCGGTGCAGGTGAAAAACTGCACGCTCGCGCTCGCGCAGGGCATCGGCGGGCAGCTGGGCACGCGCCACGGCGCGGCGACGCTGATCCTGGAGCGCGTATGACCGGGCGCAAGATCCCGGCGCCGCAGCCGAACGCGGAGGCGAAGCCCTTTTTCGACGCCGCCGCCGAGGGCCGGCTGCTCGTCAAGTTCTGCGCCGCGTGCGGGTCGTACCACCACTATCCGCGCGCGATCTGCCCGCACTGCTTCTCCGAGCGCACCGAGTGGCGGGAGGCCAAAGGCACCGGCACGATCTACACCTACAGCATCCTTCGCCGCGGCGTGCCCGCGCCCTACTGCATCGCGTACGTGACGCTCGACGAGGGCATCGCGATGCTCGCGAACATCGTCGATTGCGATCTCGATGCGGTGCGCATCGGCCAGCGGGTGAAGGTGGTCTTCAAGCCGACCGAAGGCGGCCCGCCGGTGCCGATGTTCGCGCCGCTCTGACGCGCGCCGTGAGCTACGAGGCGCTGCGCGCGGGCTTCGACTGGAAGCTTCCGGCGACGTTCAATTTCGCCGCCGACGTGGTGGACCGCTGGGCCGAGGAGCCCGGAAAGCTCGCGCTCTTCTGGTGCGACGCCGCCGGGCGGACGGAACGCTACACCTTCGCGCAGGTCGCGGAGCGCTCCCGGCGCGTCGCGAGCCTTCTTGCCGCGCACGGCCTCGCGAAGGGCGATCGGGCGATCGTGATGCTGCCACGCATCCCGCAGTGGCAGTTCGCGATGGTGGGCTGCCTGCGCGCAGGTGTCGTGCCGATCCCGTGCATCGACATGCTGACCGCGAAGGACGTCGCCTATCGCGTGCGGCATTCGGGCGCGCGCGGCGCGATCACCACCGGCGCGAACGCGGCAAAGTTCGAGGGGCTCGAGGGCCTCGACTTTCGCGCCGCGGTCGGCGGCGCATCGGGCTGGCTCGATTTCGATGCCGCGGTAGCGGCGGCGTCCGACGACTTCGAGGCGGCGACGATCGAGCTCGAGGACCCGGCGGCGATGTACTACACCTCCGGCTCGACCGCAGGCCCCAAAGGCGTCCTTCACGCCGCGCGCGCGATCTACTGCTGGCGCTACTCGTCGCTCTACTGGCACGACCTCGGGCCGGCCGACCTCATGTGGTGTACCGCCGACACCGGCTGGAGCAAGGCGGGCACCGCGATCCTCTTCGGGCCGTGGAGCTGCGGCGCGGCGGTGCTCTTCTACCACGGGCCGTTCGACCCGCGCGCGCGGCTCGCGCTCCTCGCGAAGCACCGCGTCACCGTGTTCTGCGCCGCCGCGACCGAGTTCCGGCGGCTGGTGAACGAAGAGTTCGCGCCCTATGACCTCTCGGCGCTTCGCCTTGCGGTCTCCGCGGGTGAAACCGTGAACGCGGAAATCGTTCGCCGCTGGCGCGACGCGACGGGCGTTTCGCTTCTGGACGGCTACGGTCAGACCGAGACGCTGATGACGGTGCTCAACTACCCGTTCATGCCGGTCAAGCCCGGCTCGATGGGACGACCGCTTCCCGGCATCGAGATCGCGGTGCTGAGGGACGGCCGCGCGGTGCCGCGAGGCGAGCCGGGCGAGCTCGCGATCCGGCTGCCCAACCCTCAGATGATGCTCGGTTACTGGAACGAGCCCGAGCGGACCGCGCGCGCGAAGGCGCGGGTCGGCGAGATCGAATACTGGCTCACCGGCGACATCGTGGTGGAGGACGCCGACGGCTACCTCTGGTACCAGGGCCGCGCCGACGACATCATCAGCTCGGCGGGCTACCGCATCGGGCCGATGGAGGTGGAGAGCGCGCTCCTCGAGCATCCGGTAGTCGAGGAGGCGGCCGCCGTCGGCAGGCCCGACCCCGAGCGCGGCGAGATCGTCAAGGCGTTCGTCGTCCTGAAACCCGGCTGCGCGGGAACGCCCGAGCTCGCGCGCGAGCTGCAGGAGCACGCAAAGCGCGTCACCGCCCCGTACAAGTACCCGCGCGAGATCGAGTTCGTGGCAGAGCTCCCGAAGAACGCCTCCGGCAAGCTGCTGCGGCGGGTGCTCCGCGAACGCGATCGGCGCTGACGCGCGCGCCGCAGGGGCTCGGGTTTGATCCGGATCAAGCGCGGGGCAGCGAAGCGAAGGACAATCGCTGCCTGCGACGACCGAGGCGTGCGATGGCCGAAGAAAGCCCGCAACTCCTGAAGGCCGAACACGAAGCGCTGCGCGCGACGCTCAAGCGGGCAGCGCGCGAGGAGGGGCCGATCGCGACGGCGGCGACGAAGGTCGCCGCGGTCGCGGAGGCGCATTTTTCGCGCGAGGAAAAGCTGGTGCTGCCGTTGCTCGCGCTGCTTCCGGAGCTTGCGCGCGGCGAGGCGCAAGCAGACCCTGCAGAGGCGGCGCGCATGGTCGATGCGCTGCGCGACGCGATGAGCCAGATGCGCGCCGAGCACCGCGAAATGATCGAGGCGCTGCGCGAGCTTGCGCGCGCGGCGGCTGCCGCGGGCAAGACCGAATACGTCGCGTTCGTCGAAAATCTGGTTCTGCACGTGCACCGCGAGGAACAGGTTCTCTATCCCGCGGCGATCGTCGCCGGCGCGCATCTGGTGCGCCTGCGCGCGCGGGGCTGACGCGCTTCGCCGCGTGCGCGCCCTGCGCCGCGCGCGCAGGCGCGAAAACGGCGTAAAGTGTGCGGCGTGATCTTCCGGCAGCTCTTCGACCCGCAGTCTTCCACGTACACGTATCTCCTCGTCGATTCGGCGACGCGCGAGGCGGTGCTGATCGACCCGGTCTTCGAGCAGGCACGGCGCGACGCGGCGCTCGTCGCGGAACTCGGGGTGCGGCTCGTCTGGACGCTCGAGACGCACGTGCACGCGGATCACGTCACCGGCGCGTGGCTCCTCAGGCGACGGCTGGGCTCGCGGATCGCGCTCGGCGCGAAGACCGGCGCCCGCGGCGCCGACCGGCTGCTCGCGCACGGCGAGCGGGTGGAGTTCGGCCGCCGTCACCTGCGGGTCGTCGAAACCCCCGGACACACCGCCGGCTGCGTGAGCTACGTGCTCGACGACGAGACGATGGCGTTCACCGGCGACGCGCTCCTCATCCGCGGCTGCGGCCGCACCGACTTCCAGAGCGGCGATGCGCGCGCGCTCTTCCGCTCGGTGCGCGAGCGGCTCTTTTCGCTGCCCGCGCACTGCCTGGTGTATCCGGCGCACGACTACCGCGGGCTCTCGTGCTCGAGCATCGGCGAGGAAAGGCGCTTCAACCCGCGCGTCGGCGACGCGGTGTTCGAAGACGACTTCGTCGGCTACATGACGCACCTCGGGCTGCCGCATCCCAAGAAAATGGAGGTCGCGGTGCCGGCGAACCTGCGCTGCGGGGAGCCGCAGGAGCCGGCGGCGCTCGAGGACGAGCCGGACTGGGCGCCGCTCGCCTTCACGATCGCCGGCATCTGGGAAGTGCAACCCGAGTGGCTCGAGGAAAACCTCGCGCGCGTCGAGATCGTGGACGTTCGCGAGCCGCACGAATTCGAAGGGCCGCTCGGGCACATCCCGGGGGCGAAGCTCGTTCCGCTCGGTGCGCTCGAAGAGCGCGCAAAGGAGTTCGTCGGCGAGAAGCCGGTGGTCACCGTGTGCCGCTCCGGCGCCCGCTCGGCGCAGGCGAGCGTGATCCTGCG
>JAOAFL010000034.1 GCA_026416295.1 Burkholderiales bacterium
GCGTCAGATGTGTATAAGAGACAGGTGCAGGGTCAGGAAGACCCGTACCTGCGCACGCTTCAGTCGCTGGTTGAGCACGCGCAAGAGCTCGAACAGACCGTCTCCGCGCTCACCGAGAAGGTCAGGCGGCTCGAGCGGGCGCTTGCGGAGAAAGCGGCGGACGCTTCTCGGCAAGGCGACCTCAAAGTCGTCAAGTAGTTGATCTGGCGACAAAAATTCAAAGTTGATCGAAATTGTCGGACTTTGCTATACTTGACCAACGTAATCGGGTATAGGCAGAGGCTTCGATGAGACTGACCACAAAAGGCCGCTTTGCGGTGACTGCGATGGTGGACCTCACGATGCGCGCCGATCGTGGTCCGGTGACGCTTGCGGCGATCAGCGAGCGGCAGCGCATCTCGCTCTCGTACCTCGAGCAGCTCTTCGGCAAGCTGCGCCGTGCGAACTTGGTAAACAGCGTGCGCGGACCGGGCGGCGGCTACCGTCTTGCGCGTCCGGCGGCGGCGATCACGATCAGCGACATCGTCGCCGCGGTCGACGAGCCGATGGACGCGACGCAGTGCGGCGGCAAGGAAAATTGCGACGACGACCGGCGCTGCATGACGCACGACCTGTGGGCGACGCTCAACGAGAAGATGCACGAGTACCTCTCGTCGGTGACGCTCGCCGATGTTGTGGCGCACCAGCAGGGCAAGCCGGTCGCGGTGATCCGCAACTTCCGCGCCGAGCGCGCCGCGCGCGAGGCGGGCGCGGGCTCGGCCGAACGCAGCGAACGGGTGGCGGCATGAAGAGCGGGCTGAAGCTTCCGATCTACCTCGACTATTCCTCGACCACGCCGGTCGATCCGCGGGTGGTCGAGAAGATGCTGCCGTACCTCACCGAGCATTTCGGCAATCCGGCGAGCCGCTCGCACGCGTTCGGCTGGAAGGCGGAGGAAGCGGTCGAGGAGGCGCGCGCGCAGGTCGCCGCGCTCGTCAACTGCGACCCGAAGGAGCTCGTGTGGACCTCGGGGGCGACCGAGTCGATCAACCTTGCGCTGAAGGGTGCGGCCGAGTTCTACAAGTCGAAGGGCCGGCACCTGGTCACCGTCAAGACCGAGCACAAGGCGACGCTCGACACGATGCGGGAGCTCGAGCGCCGCGGCTTCGAGGTGACCTACCTCGACGTGGACGGCGAGGGCCTTCTCGACCTGAACGCGCTCGAGGCGGCGCTGCGCAAGGACACGATCCTCGTGTCGGTGATGTACGTCAACAACGAGATCGGCGTCATCCAGGACATCCCGGCGATCGGCGAGCTGTGCCGCAGCCGCGGCATCCTGTTTCACGTGGACGCGGCGCAGGCGACCGGCAAGGTGGACATCGACCTCGCCGCGCTGAAGGTCGACCTGATGTCGTTCTCGGCGCACAAGACCTACGGCCCGAAAGGGATCGGCGCGCTCTTCATCCGGCGCAAGCCGCGCGTGCGCCTCGAGCCGCAGATGCACGGCGGCGGCCACGAGCGGGGTTTTCGCTCCGGAACGCTGCCGACGCACCAGATCGTCGGCATGGGCGAGGCGTTCCGCCTCGCGAAGCTGGAGATGGGCGCCGAGCGCGAGCGCATCCGGGCGCTCAGCGCGAAGCTGCTCGCGGGCATCCGCGACATCGAGGAGGTGTACATCAACGGCTCGCTCGAACGGCGCGTGCCGCACAACCTGAACGCGAGCTTCGCCTACGTCGAGGGCGAGTCGCTCATCATGGCGTTGAAGGACATCGCGATCTCCTCGGGCTCGGCGTGCACGTCGGCCTCGCTCGAGCCGTCTTACGTCCTGCGCGCGCTCGGGCGCTCGGACGAACTCGCGCACTCCTCGATCCGCTTCACGCTCGGGCGCTTCACCACCGAGGAAGAGATCGACTACACCGTGAGCCACCTCAAGGCGAAGGTGGCCCGGCTTCGGGACATGTCGCCGCTGTGGGAGATGTACAAGGAGGGCGTGGACCTCAACACCGTGCAGTGGGCGGCACACTAGCATTCGCAAAGGAGCAGCAACATGGCATACAGCAGCAAGGTCATCGACCACTACGAAAACCCGCGCAACGTCGGCTCGTTCGACAAGTCCGATCCCTCGGTCGGCACCGGCATGGTGGGGGCGCCTGCCTGCGGCGACGTGATGAAGCTGCAGATCAAGGTGAACGCGCAGGGCGTGATCGAAGACGCGCGCTTCAAGACCTACGGCTGTGGTTCGGCGATTGCCTCGAGCTCGCTCGCCACCGAATGGATGAAGGGCAAGACGCTGGAGGAAGCGGAGCAGATCCGCAACACGCAGATCGCGGAGGAACTGGCGCTTCCGCCGGTGAAGATCCACTGCTCGATCCTCGCCGAGGACGCGATCAAGGCCGCGATCGCCGACTACCGGCGCAAGCACGGCCTCGCGCCGGCAACGGAGGCGGCCGGGGGCGGGCGCAAGGCCGCGTAAGACCATGGCGGTGACGCTCACCGAGAACGCGGCCGCGCACGTCAAGCGCCACCTCGCGCGGCGCGGCAAGGGGGTGGGGCTGCGCGTCGGCGTGCGCACCTCCGGCTGCTCGGGGCTCGCCTACCGGCTGGAGTACGCCGACGCGGTCAACCCCGACGACCTGGAATTCGAAAGCCACGGCGTCAAGGTGGTGGTGGACGCGAAAAGCCTGCCGTATCTCGACGGGACCGAACTCGACTACGCGCGCGAGGGACTGAACGAGGGCTTTCGGTTCCGCAACCCGAACGTCAAGGATCAGTGCGGTTGCGGCGAGTCCTTCAACGTATAGGCTAGGCGCCGGCGGCGCGCGGCGCGCGCCGGCCGCGCGCACGATCCTGCCGCAGACGATGAGCAACCATTTCGAGCTGTTCGGCCTTGCGCCGAAGTACGCGCTCGACGCCGAGGCGCTCGAGCGCGCCTGGCGCGCGGTGCAGGCGAGCGTGCACCCGGACCGCTACGCCGCGGCCGGCGCTGCCGAGCGGCGCGCCGCGCTCGCGTGGTCGGCGCGCGCGAACGAGGCGTACCGGATGCTGAAGGACCCGGTCGAACGCGCGCGGCACTTGCTGGAACTGGCCGGCGTGGACCCGCGGTTCGAAACCGACACTGCGATGCCGGAAGCGTTTCTCGAGCGCCAGCTCGAGCTGCGCGAAGCGCTCGCGGAGGCGCGCGCCGCGCGCGATGCGGCGCGCCTTGCACAGCTGCGCGAGGAGGTCCTCGCGGCGGCGCGCGCGCGCGAGGCTGCGATCGCCGAGCGCATCGACGTCGCGCGCGACTACGCCGGCGCCGCGGCGCTCGTTCGCGAGCTGCAGTTCCTGCGCCGCCTCGCGCAGGAAATCGACGACGCGCACGCGCCCGAGTAGCGACCGTACGCCCATGGCCCTGTTGCAGATCGCCGAACCGGAGGCAGCGTCCGGCCCGCGCGAGCCCCGGCGCGCGGTCGGCATCGACCTCGGCACCACGAACTCGCTCGTCGCGACGGTGTGCGACGGGGTGCCGCGGGCGCTGCCGGACGAGGAGGGGCGCGTGCTCCTGCCCTCGATCGTGCGCTATCTGCCCGGTGGCGGCGTGCAGGTCGGCTACGAGGCGCAGGCGCACCAGGGCGACGATCCGAAGAACACGATCGCCTCGGTCAAGCGCCTCATGGGCCGGGGTCTTAAGGACGTCGCCCGGAGCGGCAACGCCCCGTACGACTTCGTCGACGCGCCCGGCATGGTCCAGCTGCGCACCGTCGCCGGTGTGAAGAGCCCGGTCGAGGTGTCGGCCGAGATCCTGCGCGTGCTGCGCCTTCGCGCCGAGCGGGCGCTCGGCGGACCGCTCGCCGGCGCGGTAGTGACGGTGCCGGCGTACTTCGACGACGCGCAGCGCCAGGCGACGCGCGATGCGGCGCGCCTGGCGGGTCTGGAGGTGCTGCGCCTGCTCAACGAGCCGACCGCGGCGGCGGTCGCGTACGGCCTGGAGAATGCCGCCGAAGGGGTGTACGCCGTGTTCGACCTCGGCGGCGGCACGTTCGATTTTTCGGTGCTGCGGCTTGCGCGCGGCGTGTTCGAGGTGCTGGCGACTGCCGGCGATGCAGCGCTCGGCGGCGACGATTTCGATCTGCGCATCGCGCGCTGGGCGCTCGCGCAGGCGGGGCTCGGCGAGCCGGCCGCCAAGGACGCGCGGCGGCTCGTGCTCGCCGCGCGCGCCGCGAAGGAGCGGCTCGCGCAGCAGGACGAAACGCCGCTCGTTTGCGAGCTTGCCGACGGGCGACGGCTCGAACGGGTGCTTTCGCGCGCGACGTTCGAGCGCCTGACCGCGGATCTGGTCGACCGAACCCTCGCGCCGGTCGCGCGCGCGTTGCGCGACGCAGGGCTTTCGCCGGCCGACGTCAAAGGCGTCGTGATGGTCGGCGGCGCAACCCGCATGCGCCACGTGCAGCGCGCGGTCGCCGAGTTCTTCGGGCGCGCGCCGCTCAACGATCTCGATCCCGACCAGGTGGTCGCCCTAGGCGCCGCGATGCAGGCGAACGTGCTCGCCGGCAACCGCCCGGCGGGCGAGGACTGGCTGCTCCTCGACGTGATCCCGCTGTCGCTCGGCATCGAGACGATGGGGGGGCTCGTCGAGCGCATCATCCCGCGCAATTCGGCGATTCCGACCGCGCGCGCGCAGGAATTCACCACGTTCAAGGACGGGCAGACGGCGATGAGCATTCACGTGGTGCAGGGCGAGCGCGAACTGGTCGCCGACTGCCGGTCGCTTGCGCGCTTCGAGCTGCGCGGCATCCCCCCGATGCCGGCGGGTGCGGCGCGCGTGCGCGTCACCTTCCAGGTCGACGCCGACGGGCTGCTCTCGGTCTCGGCGCGCGAGAAGTCGAGCGGCGTCGAGGCGTCGGTGGCGGTCAAGCCGTCCTACGGGCTCACCGAGTCGGACATCGAACGCATGCTGCGCGACTCGGTCGAGCACGCGCGCGAGGACGCGCAGGCGCGCGCGCTCGCCGAGGCGCGCGTCGAGGGCGAGCGGCTCGCCGCCGCGGTACGCGCCGCGATCGCCGCCGACGGGGCGCTGCTCGCCGCCGACGAGCGCGCCGAGCTGGAACGGCTGCTCGCACACCTCGACGCGGCGCTCCCGGGTGCGGACACGGCCGCAATCCGGCGCGCGGCGGACGCGCTCAACCGCGCGTCCGAGCCTTTCGCCGCGCGGCGCATGGACGCGGCGGTGCGGCGCGCGCTCGCGGGCCGCAGCCTCGCCGACCTCGACGTCTGATGCCGCGGCTGAAGGTACTGCCGCACGCGACGATCTGCCCGCACGGGGCAGAGATCGAGGCGCGCACGGGCGAGACGATCTGCGACACGCTGCTCGCGCACGGCGTCGAGATCGAGCACGCGTGCGAGAAGTCCTGCGCCTGCACCACTTGCCACGTGATCGTGCGCGAGGGCTACGAATCGCTCGCGCCGCCCGAGGAGCGCGAGGAGGACCTGCTCGACAAGGCCTGGGGGCTGGAAGCGACGTCGCGCCTGTCGTGCCAGGCGCGCGTCGCGGACGCCGACCTGGTGATCGAGATTCCGAAGTACACGATCAACTACGAACGCGAAGGAGGCGCGCGCAGGTGAAATGGACCGATTCGCGCGAGATCGCGCTCGCGCTCGCTGAAAAGTATCCCGAGAAGGATCCGAGGACGATCAATTTCGTCGACCTGTACCACTGGGTGCTGCAACTGGAGGGCTTCGCCGACGACCCCAAGCGCTGCGGCGAGCGCATCCTCGAAGCGATCCAGATGGCCTGGATCGAGGAAAGCGACTGAGCGGCGACGAGCGCCGCGGTGCCGATCGAGATCTCGCCGCCCGACCTCCGCCGCTGGCAACGCTCGGCGAGCGGGGTGGACTACGTGCACGTGCTCGAGTCGGGCTGTCCGGGGCCGACGGTGATGGTGCAGGCGCTCACCCACGGCAACGAGCTGTGCGGCGCGATCGCCCTCGACTGGCTGCTCGCCGAGGGTGTGCGCCCGGTGCGCGGCACGCTCGTCCTCGCGTTTGCCAACGTCGCGGCGTTCGCGCGCTTCGATCCGGCGGCGCCGGAGGCGTCGCGCTACGTGGACGAGGACTACAACCGCGCGTGGGCGGACGAGGTCCTTTTCGGGCCCCGCGACAGCGTCGAGCTTCGCCGCGCGCGCGAGCTGCGGCCGTTCGTCGACCGCGCCGATTTCCTGCTCGACCTGCATTCGATGACCGAGCCGTGCGAGCCGATCATGGTCTGCGGCCGCAGCACCCGGGCGGTGGCGTTCGCGCGGCGCCTCGGCGTGCCGGGGGTACTGCTGCTCGATAACGGTCATCCGTCAGGGCTGCGCATGATCGAGCGCGGCGCGTTCAGCGACCCGGCGAGCCCGCGCACCGCGCTCCTCATCGAATGCGGCCAGCACTGGGAGAGGCGCTCGGTCGAGGTGGCAAAGGACACGGCGCTGCGCTTCCTCGCGGCGACCGGCGCGGTCGACTCCGGCTGGGTCCGCGAGCGCCTGAAGCTCGATCCCCCGGCGCGGCAGCGGCTCGTGCGCGTCACCGAGCCGGTCGTGGCACGCAGCATGGCGTTTCGCTTCGTGCGGCGGTTCGCGGGGCTGGAAGTCGTGCCGCGCGCCGGCACGCTGATCGCCATCGACGGCGAGACCGAATGGCGCACGCCCTACGACGACTGCGTGCTCATCATGCCCTCGGTGGCGAACCTCAGGCCCGGCGTGACCACGGTGCGCTTCGGCCGTGACGCGTCGTCCTTCGGCCCGGAGGGCGCGTTATAGTGGCATCGATGAGCCGAACCCTGCTCGCCTGGCTGCTCCTCGCCCCGGCGCTCGCCGCGGCGCAGATTTACCGCTGGACTGACGCGCAGGGCAGGGTCCATTTTTCGAATCAGACGCCGCCGCCGGGCGTGAACGCGGTCGTCGTCGATCCGCACGCCCGAGAAGTCGCGCCGACCCCCCCGCCGCAGTCCGGGCCGGGCTGCTACACGCTCGCGTGCGAGCGCGAACGGCTGGAAGAGCGCGAGCGGCGGCGGGCGGAGGCCGAGCGGCGCGAGGCCGAGGAGCGCGCCGCGCGCGCCGCACGCGAGCCGCGGGCGCCGCGCGGGCTCTCGTTCGCCAAGTACATCAGCATCCAGCGCGGAATGACCGAGGGGGAGCTTCTCGCGCTCGCGGGCGAGCCGGATCTCGTCTCCGACCAGGGCATCGCGATCGCGGCGCCGTCGACGGTCGCGACCGGGCGCCGTCAGGCGGGTGCCGCTCGTGCTGGGCTCACGCTCAAGACCTGGACCTACCTTCCGACCGTCGCCGATCCGTTCGTCACCACGATCACGCTGGTGGGCGGGCGGGTGTCCGAGATCGAGCGGGTCCGGAAGTTCTGATCACTTCCTGCGGAACTTCCCCCAGAGCTCGTCGAGCCGCGCGTACCGCCCGCAGCCGTTCACGTAGAACTGGTAGCGGAGCGGATTCCGCTTGTAGTAGTCCTGGTGGTAGTCCTCGGCCGGCCAGAAGCGGCTTGCACGCAGGATCGGCGTGACGATCCGCTCCTTGAAGGGCTTTTCCTTTTCCCACTTCGCCTTCGACGCCTCGGCGAGGCGGCGCTGCTCGTCGGTCAGCCAGTAGATGCCGGGGCGGTACTGCGATCCGCTGTCGCAGAACTGCCGGTCGAGCGTCGTCGGGTCGTGGTTGAGCCAGAAGACCTCGAGCAGCTTCTCGTAGCTCACCCTCGCCGGATCGTAGACGACCTCGACCGCCTCGGTGTGTCCGGTGAGCCCGGAAACGACCTGCTCGTACGTCGGGTTCTCGGTGCGCCCGTCGGTGTAGCCGGAGACGACGGAAAGCACGCCGGGTACCTTTTCGAACGCCTCCTCCATGCACCAGAAGCAGCCGCCGGCGAAAATCGCGCGCGCCTGCGATTGCGCGCAGGCGAGCTGCGAGACGGCGAGCAGAGCGGCGAAGACGAGGAGGCGCACGCGCATCGGCGCGACGCTATTCGATCTTCGCCTTTGCGCGCATCTCGCGCACCAGGGTTTCGACCTTCTGCTGCACGAGACGCTGCTCGATCTGCGGCCGCACCTGCGCAAGCGGCGGGAAGTTGACCGGCCGCACGTCGTCCAGCCGGATGATGTGAAAGCCGAAGCGCGTGCGCACCGGCGCGCTGGTGGTCGCCCCCTTTTCGAGCTTCACCATCGCGTTCGCGAATTCCCGGTCGAAGGTCGCCGGCACGCTCCAGTCGAGGTCCCCGCCGCGCATGCGCGTGCCTTCGTCGAGTGAGTGCCTGGCCGCGAGATCCTCGAATTTCGCCCCGCCGCGCAGCTCGGCGAGCAGCTTCTTCGCCTCGTCTTCGCTGCCGACCAGGATGTGGCGCGCGCGGTATTCGGTGGTGCCCGTCTGCTGCTTCGCGCGCTCGTACTCCTTCTGCACCTCGGCGTCGGTGACCGGGTGCTGGCGCACCCAGTCGCGCAGGTACGCCTGCACGATCACGCTCTGGCGCACGAACTCGGCTTCCTGCTGCACGTCGGCGCGCTTGGCGAAGCCGCTGCGGTTCGCCTCCTGGAGAATCAGCTCGCGGTTGATCAGCTCCTCCCGGATCATCGCGCGCAGCTGCTCGCTGTCGGCGGCGCCCTGCGCGATGCGCTGCTGCGCGATCATTTCGGCCCGCTGGCGCGGGATGGCGACGCCGTTCACGGTCGCGAGCGGCCCGGCGGGCGCGGGTTTCGCCGCCTCCTTCGTCGGGAGCGGCTGCGGCTTGGCGGGCGTCTGGGCGGCGGCAAGCGGCGCGCACGCCGCGAGCGCGGCGGCGGTGACGAGCTTTTTCATGCGGACCTCGGCTGTGGGCAAATCGGCATTATGCGCCAGTTTCCCGCGCGGCACGGGCCCCCGGCTCGTCGGGCGCGAGCGCGCGGATCGCGAGCGCGTGAATCGGGCTCTGCAGCAGGTCCCCGAGGGCCGCGTACACCATGCGGTGGCGCGCGAGGATCGGCTTGCCGGCGAAGGCCGCGGCGACGATCGTCAGGCGCCAGTGGGTCTGGCCGCCCGGACGCGCGCCCGCGTGACCGGTGTGCCGCGCGCTCTCGTCTTCGAGCTCCAGGCGCTCGGGGGCGAGCGCGGCGAGGCGCCGTTCGATTTCGGCGCGAACGTTCACCGAGGATCCTCGCGCTCCTCGGCGCGCTCGAGGTAGCGACCGAGCACGAGCGCCTGGCCGAGCACGAAGAGCAGCATCAGACCGATGCCGCCGAAGAGCTTGAACCGCACCCAGGTCGCCTCGCTGAAGTGGTACGCGACCGCGAGGTTCGCCACGCCCATCAGCAGAAAGAACGCGACCCAGCTCCAGTTGAGGCGCTGCCAGACCGGCTCGGGCAGGCGCAGCTCCTTCGCCAGCGCCGCGCGGATCAGGTTGCGCTCGAAGACGGCCGACGAGACCGCGAGCGCGGCGGCGAACAGCCAGTAGAGCACCGTCGGCTTCCACTGGATGAAGAGCGGGTCGCGCAACGCGAGCGTCAGGCCGCCGAACACGAGCACGAGCGCGAGGCTTGCCCACAGCATCGGCTCGACCGGCCGGCGGCGCAGCCGCAGCCAGCCGACCTGCGCGAGCGTGGCCGCGATCGCCGCGGCGGTGGCGACATAGATGTCGCTCGCCCAATAGACCGCGAAAAAGGCGAGGACCGGAAGAAGGTCGAAGAACGCCTTCATCGCGCGGGGACGCCCGCCGCCGCCCGCGCGCGGCGGTCGGCGCGCCGGAGGAGATTTCCGCTTCGCATCGCCGTATTATCGCCCAGGGCCGTGACCGCACAGGAGGACCGATGGCGCTCGTCAAGCTGCTCGAATACGCCGACGCACCGCCCGCGGTGCGCGCGGTCTACGACGACATCATGCGTACGCGCGGCACCGATCGCGTCAACAACTTCTGGAAGGCGCTCGCCAACGACCCGGCGCTGCTCGAGCGCACCTGGAGCCAAGTAAAACAGGTGATGGCGCCCGGCGCGCTCGATCCCCTGGTGAAGGAGATGATCTACATCGCGGTGAGCGCGACGAACGGGTGCGAATACTGCACCTATTCGCACACCGCGGCCGCGCGTGCGAAGGGCATGACCGAGGCGATGTGGATGGAGCTGATGGCAGTCGTCGCGCTGGCCAATGCGACGAACCGGCTCGCCAACGGCTTGCGCGTGCCGGTCGATCCGCAGTTCCTGTAAACGCCGCGTCCGCCGGACCGCAGTATCATCGGCGGCGTCGCCGCCAGGGGACCGAGATGCCCGGCAGAAGTCTGAGCGCAGGGCTCGCCGCAGCCGCGCTGCTCGCAGCGCTGTCGGCCGGCGCGCGGGCCCAGACCGACCCGCCGCCGGCGTCCGGACCGTCGGGCCCCGCGCGGCTCATCCAGGGAATCGGCGAGGCGCTGCGCGGCGCGCTGCGCGCGATTCTCGGCACCGGCGAGGGCGAAATGGTCGCGCCGGCAGAAGGCCCCGCGCCGACCCAGACTGCGCCGCAGGCGGCGCCGCCATCGCCCGCGGCGCGCGAGCCTGCCGCGGTGACGCCGGCGGCGCAGGCAGCGCCGCAGAGTCTGCACAGCGCGATCGCGAAAGGCGACACCGCGACCGCGCTCAAGCTGATCGAGAGCGGCGCCGACGTCGAGGCGAAGGACCCGTCGACCGGCGCCTCGCCGCTGCACTACGCGGTGATGAAAGACAATATCGCGCTCGTCGGATTGCTGATCGCGCGCGGCGCGGACGTGAACAGCCGCACGAGGAGCGGGACGACGCCGCTGCATACCGCGGTCCTCTACGGACGGCTGGAGATCGCCGAGTTCCTGCTCGACAAGGGTGCCGACATCAACGCAAAGAGCGCGAGCGGGGCGACGCCGCTTGCGCTCGCCGACGCGGCGAACTTTCAGCGCATCGCGAGAATGCTGCGCAGTCGGGGCGCCCAGTGACGCCGCCCGGTCAGTCGGCGCGCACCCGCAGGGGCGCCGCGCCGCCTTCGGCGGCGACCAGGTAGCGTCGCCACAGGCGATCGCCGGCGCGCACCTCGACGGTCCAGTAGCACCGGCCCGCGCGACGCTGCGGGGCATCGAGGTGCAGCAGGAATTGCACGACGGCGCCCTCGCGGGCTTCGCGCGCGGCCCACGCCTCGACGTCGGGCAGGTACTTCACGCGCGCGACGAGCCGTCGGTACGCCGCCGGGTCCGCGGCCGGCGATTCGCAGCCGCTCGCGGTCGCGGCGAAGATCGCCGCCGTCGCGCTCAATCCGACAGCGATTCGGCGACCGCGCGGCATGCTGCGATGCTGCGCAAGTGCGAGTCGCGCATGCGCTCGAACACCGCGCGCGCCTCGGGATCGAGCCGCGGCAACGCTTCCTCGAAGCGCTTGACCGCCCAGCCGAGACCGCGCAGCAGAAATTCGATCCGGGCCCGGCGTCCTCGCACCGCGACCGCCTTGGCGTAGAACTCGCCGGTCGCGTGGCTGTGCGCGACGCCCTCGCGGTCAAGGAGCTTGCCGATCAGCGCGCAGTTGTGCGCCTCGTCGGCCTGAACCTGCCGAAGCGTCCTCCAGGCCTCGCTTCTGCGGTCGTGCTCGTCCATGAACACGACGAGCGCTTTCGCGCCCGCGCGCTCGGCCTCGAGCATGCGGTTGAGAAACTCGGCCAGTTCGCTTTTAGTGAAGGCGGACGTACTCGTACTCCACGGGCTGGTTGTTGATGCCGCGCTCGGGCGGCGCGATCCAGGCCGCCATCTTGCCCGGCTCGGTTACCGGTTTCATGAGGCTGTGCACGAACGCGCGGTCTTCGGCCGACGGGATCCAGTCGGC
This sequence comes from Burkholderiales bacterium, assembly GCA_026416295.1. Classification (GTDB taxonomy): domain Bacteria; phylum Pseudomonadota; class Gammaproteobacteria; order Burkholderiales; family SG8-39; genus RBG-16-66-20. Next base: position 11,777 of record JAOAFL010000034.1, read on the forward strand.
GAGCCGCCGCTCGTACTCTTCGCGCGGGACGAGGTTCCCCCGCGGGTCGACCGGCTGCCCGGCCCACAGACCGATCGCGCGGCGGAAATGCGGCGAGGGGAGCGAGAGCTGAAGCTCGGGGTAGCCGGCGCGCTCGATCATCCGGTTCCAGCGCTTCAGGCCGATCTCGCAGTCCTTGAGGTAGGACTCGCGCATCATCTCGTTGATCGCGTTGCGCGCGGGCACCTCCTGCTCGCCCTCGGGGGTCGGCAGACGAAGCGTCGCACCGCGCAGCACGTGATCTTCGTACTGGCTCTCGTCCGGGCGGCCCTTCATGCCGCTCGCGAAGTTGAACGCGGCGTTCGACGAGATCTCCGAGCCGAAGAGGTCGAGCGAGGACGAGCACCAGAAGTTGAGGTACTTCTGCACGAGCGGCAGCTCGATCGCGCCGGCGGCGCGGATGCGCGCCGGATCGTCGGTTCCGAGTTCCTTCATCACCTCGAGCGTTCTGCGGATCACGCGGCCGATGCCGGTCTCGCCGACGAACATGTGATGCGCTTCCTCGGTGAGCATGAAGCGGCAGGTGCGCGAGAGCGGATCGAACGCGCTTTCGGCGAGGCTCTTCAGCTGGTACTTGCCGTCGCGGTCGGTGAAATAGGTGAAGCAGTAGAACGACAGCCAGTCAGAGATCGGCTCGTTGAAGGTGCTGAGGATCCTCGGCTTGTCGGCGTCGCCCGAGTGGCGCGCGAGCAGCTCTTCGGCCTCCTCGCGCCCGTCGCGACCGAAGTAGGCGTGAAGGAGATACACCATCGCCCACAGGTGCCGGCCTTCCTCGACATTCACCTGAAAGAGGTTCCTCAGGTCGTAGAGCGACGGGCAGGTGCGCCCGAGCAGTCGCTGCTGTTCGACCGAGGCCGGTTCGGTGTCGCCCTGCGTCACGATCAGGCGCCGCAGCTGCGAGCGGTATTCGCCCGGCACCTGCTGCCAGACGGGCTGGCCCATCGCGTCGCCGAAGCCGATGCGGCGATCGGGCACCGGATCGGCGAGGAAGATGCCCCAGCGGTATTCGGGCATGCGCACGTAGCCGTACTGCGCCCAGCCTTTCGCGTCCACCGAAACCGCGGTGCGCAGATAGACGTCCGCGGTCTCGAAATCGGTCGGTCCCAGCTCGTGCCACCACTGGAGGAACTTCGGCTGCCAGTGCTCGAGCGCCCGCTGCAGCGTGCGGTCGCTCGCGAGGTTGACGTTGTTCGGGATTTTCTCGGTGTAGTTGACGGCGGTCATGCCTAGACCCTTTCCCAGTTGAATTTCGCCTTCGCCCCGGTGCCGTAAACCTTGAGCGCACCGGCTTCGCCGACGGCGTTCGGGCGGTTGAAGATCCAGTTCTGCCACGCGGAAAGCCGCCCGAAGATGCGCGTCGCCATGTTCTCGCGCACCGGAAAGCGAAGCGACGCTTCCATGCCGGTGAGCGCGTCGGGCGAGAGACTTGCGCGTTCTTCGAGCGCGATCCGTACTTCCTCTTCCCAGTCGATGTCGTCCGGCGTGAAGGTGACCAGCCCCAGCGCGCGCGCATCGTGGGTATCCAGCCGCTGGCCGATCACCTGGCGCGCCGCTTCGACCGGCTCGCGCTCGCCGCAGAACCGCGCTTCCAGACGCGTCGCGCCGCTCACCGTCGGATACGTCCCGAAGTTGAGCGGCGAGAGCGCGATCGCCGGCCCGTCCTTCGCCTCCAGCATGTAGCTGCGGTCGGCGGCGAGCGCCAGTTCCGCGAGCGTGCCGGCGAAGCAGGAGCCCGGTTCGATCACGGCGAAGATCGAGCGCGAGGAGACTTCCAGCCGCGCGAGCGTCCGGCGCAGATACCCGATCGTCTCGCGCACGAACCAGTCGCCGGCGTTCGCCTCGAGCACGCCATCCAGCGCGAGCGCGGTCTCGATCTCGCCCTTCGTCCTCAGCACCCACAGGCCGATGTCGAGATGGTTGTGGCGCAGGTCGAGGATCGCGGCGTCCAGCTCCCGCGCAAGCTGTAGCGGATACCAGCGCGCCTCGCGCAGCACCGCGAGGTCCTCGCGCGTTGGCCCGGCGACCGTGATGTCGGCGCGCCGCGCCGCGGCGTCGATCTTCACCTCGACGAGCCTCGGCTCGAGCGGGGTGAGCGCGACCCCCGCGCCGCCCGGGCGGTCGGACTGCGCCGCGAGCGCGAGCGCCCGCGTCCTCACCAGTTCCGCGAACTGCTGCGGCTTCGCGATGTGGTCGACGAGCCCCCATTGCTTTGCGCGGTCGGCGCGCACGCCCTCGGCGGTGGTGCAGAAGACGTCGGCGAGGTCGCGCCGGATGCGGCGCTTGTCGGTCAGGCGCGTGAGCCCGCCGGTGCCGGGCAGCACACCGAGGAGCGGCACCTCGGGCAGGCTCACGGTGCTCGAGCGGTCGTCCACCATCGCGATCTCGTCGCAGGCGAGCGCAAGTTCATAGCCGCCGCCGGCGGTGGTGCCGTTCAGCGCCGCGAGGAACTTCAGCCCCGAGTGGCGGCTCGCATCCTCGATGCCGTTCCGCGTCTCGTTCGTGAACTTGCAGAAGTTCACTTTCCACGCGTGCGTCGACTGGCCGAGCATGTAGATGTTCGCGCCCGAGCAGAACATGCGGCTCTTGCCGCTCGTGATCACGACCGCCTTCACCTCCGGGTGCTCGAAGCGGATGCGGTTGAGCGCATCGGCGAGTTCGATGTCCACCCCGAGGTCGTAGGAATTGAGCTTGAGCCGGTAGCCGGGCGCAAGGCCCTTGTCTTCGGCGACATCGAGCGCGAGCGTCGCCACCGGACCGTCGAACGAAAGCTTCCAGTGCTGGTAGCGCGCCGGGTGGGTTTCGAAACTGACGCGCAGCGCCGGTTGCGAAAGATCGGTCATGAGTGCTCCTTGGAAAGCAGGGCGCGCAGCTCGGCGAGGCTCGCCCGCACCGGGCGCCCGGAAGTGTCGATCGCGGCGTCGGCGCGCGCGTAGAGCGGCTCGCGCTCGGCGAGCAGCCGCCGGATTTCGTCGAGCGCCGCCGCGCGCCCGCGGAAGGGGCGCAGGTCGCCCTGGTCCATCACGCGCTTCATGTGCTCCTCGGCGCTCGCCTTCAGCCACACGCAGAAACAGTGTTCGCGCAGGATACGCCAGGTTTCGGGGTCGTTGACGATTCCGCCGCCTGCAGCGATCACCGCGCGCGGAAGCTCTTTCAGCACGCGCGCGAGCGCCTGGCGCTCGAAGCGGCGAAAGCCTTCCTGGCCGTACATCGCGAACACATCGGCGAGCGTCGCTCCGGCTTCGCGCTCGACCTCGCGGTCGAGCTCGACGAAGGGCACGCCGAGCGAGCGGGCGAGCTTTTCGCCGAGGGTGGACTTGCCCGCGCCGCGCAGGCCGACGAGCGCGACGCGCGCGTGCCGCGCGCTGCCGTCGCGCTCGCGCACCAGAAACTCGACGGGGACCTCCATCGCGCGGGCGATGCGGCGCAGCAGCAATATCGAGACGTTGCCGCGGCCGGCCTCGAGCTGCGCGAGGTAGCGCTCGGAGACGCCGGAGACGGCCGCGAGACGACGGCGCGTCATGCCCTGATCGGCGCGCCAAGCGCGCACACGCTCGCCGAGCTGCGCGAGGTAAAGCGCTTCCGGACGCGGGTGCGGGGCGTTCATCGCTGCGCCGCCATGATGAAATATGTTGCTTGACGTTCCAGTCGAGCTGCATTATAGTTTGCACCGCCCATGGCGGTCAAGATCTTTATCCTCGTCGGCACGATGACCGGGACGGCGCAGCTCGTCGCCCAGGAGCTGGAACTCGCCTGGGATGACGGCGAGACGCAGGTCGAGACCCTGATGATGGACCGCGTCGACGTCTCGGTTTTCGCGCGCGAGGGCGTGTTT
>JAOAFL010000025.1 GCA_026416295.1 Burkholderiales bacterium
GACCGCTATCCGGCCGATTTCATCCGCGAAAACCTCGCGATCGAGCTGAATGTGATCCGCGAGGCGGCGAGAACGGGGGTGAAGCGTCTGCTCTTCCTCGGCTCCTCCTGCATCTATCCGCGCGACTGCCCGCAGCCGATCCGCGAGGATTATCTCCTCACTGGGCCGCTCGAGCCGACGAACCGTGCCTACGCGATCGCGAAGATCGCCGGAATCGAACTCTGCTGGTCGTACAACCGCCAGCACGGCACGCGCTTTCTCGCCGCGATGCCGACCAACCTTTACGGGCCGGGCGACAACTACCATCCGGAGCATTCGCATGTGCTCGCCGCCCTCATCCGCAAGATGCACGAGTCAAAAGTGCGCGGCGAGCGGGCCGTGACGATCTGGGGAAGCGGCAGGCCCCGGCGCGAGTTCCTGCACGCGGACGACATGGCCGAAGCGTGCGTCCATCTGATGCGCCTGCCGGAGGAAAGCTTCTCGGCGCTCCTTTCGCCGCACGCGGCACCGCTCGTCAACGTCGGCGCGGGAAAAGACATCTCGATCGCCGAGCTTGCCGCGCTCGTCGCCGAAATCGTCGGCTACCGGGGCGAGTTCGTCTACGACGCTTCCAAACCCGACGGCACGCCGAGAAAGCTGCTCGATGTCTCGCGCCTTGCCGCGCTTGGCTGGCGCGCGAGGATCGGACTTCGCGAGGGGATCGCTGCGGCGTACCGGGATTTTCTCGAGCGCGGATGCGGGGAGGCGCCCTGAGGCGCAGCCGGTGCCTCGCGATCGCTTCGGCTAAGATGCAGTCAAGGCGAAAAAATGGCCAACCGCGCAAAAGACTGGATGGCGCAAGCCGAGCGGGACCTCGAGCAGGCGCGCGACTCGCAGGCGGCGGGCAGGCACGAATGGGCCTGCTTTGCCGCGCAGCAGACGGCGGTAAAGGCGGTGAAGGCCCTGCATCTTTCGTTCGGGCAGGATGCCTGGGGGCATGTGATCGCACAGCTTTTTCGCGAGCTTCCGTTCGCACCGCCCGCCGACCTCGTCGAAAAGGCGAAGGTGCTCGACAACTTCTACGTCGCGACGCGATACGCGAACGGGCATCCGGCCGGCGCGCCTTACGAACACTACGGTCCGATCCAGAGCGGGCAGGCGATCCGGTATGCCGGTGAGATCCTCGACTACGCGCGTACTCAGATGGCCGGACCGCGCGGCGGTTGACGCTGCCGCGCGCGCGCTCGCGCGAAAGCTCGCCCAGACGCATCCGGAGCTCATCCGTATGGGCTACTTCGGCTCGTATGCGCGCGGCGACTGGGGCGTCGGAAGCGACCTCGATCTGCTCGCCCTCGTGCGCGAGTCGCGGCGGCCGTTCGCCGAGCGCGCGCTCGACTTCGACCTCGCCGGGCTTCCCGTTCCGGCGGAGCTGCTCGTCTACACGCAAACCGAATGGCGCGCGCTCGAAGAGCGCGGCGGGCGCTTCGCCCGGCGACTGCGCGAGGAGACGGTCTGGATTTTTCCTTGATCGTGTCGCGTCAGGCGGCCACAGGAGCCGCCACGACGGCGATTCGAGGATCTCCCGAGATCGCCGCGCGGTTCCTCCGGCTGCGAGATGCGCCGCCGCCACGCGCCTCATCGTGATCACAGGCGGCGTGTATCGGGCGCCGGCGCCGAACGACCTCACCGCCGGGGCGGTCGACGGCTCGCGCGCCGACTCGAATGATCACCGGCGGGCGGTGTGCGCCTGCCGTGCGACAATCGCGCTGAATCACGCCGTCGATGACGGACTACCGCGAAGCCTTCGAGAAAATCGTGGCCGCTCTGGTGCCGGCCGCGCAGGCCGCCTATCGCGAGCGGCTCGTCGCGCTCGCGCTCTTCGGCTCGGTCGCGCGCGGTACGATGCGGCCCGATTCCGACGTGGACGTGTTTCTCGTCGCCGAGCCCCTGCCCGAGGGGCATCCTGCGCGCATGCGCGAGTTCGATCGTGCGGAAGCGGCGCTTGCACCGGTGCTCGCCGAGGCACGGCGCTCGGGCGTGCATACCCTGATCGTTCCGGTGATCAAGACGCCGCAGGAGATGCGCCACGGGAGTTTCCTTCACCTCGACCTCACCGATCAGGCGCGCATCCTCTACGATCCGCGGGGGGTCCTTCGCGGCTACCTCGATGATCTCGCCGCGCGATTGAAGGCGATGGGGGCGCACCGAGTGTACAAGGACGGGGGCTACTACTGGGTGCTCAAGCCCGATTACAAACCCGGCGACCGGATAGAGCTGTGACCACGGACGAACTCGCCTCCGCGTATTTCGACAAGGCGCGCAAACGGTGGAAGGTGCTCGATGTGCTCGCCGAGCAGGAGGCCTGGTCGGACGTGGTGCGCGAGGCCCAGGAGCTGGTCGAGCTTGCGCTGAAGGGCATGTTGCGCTGGGTGGGCGTGGATACGCCGAAATGGCAAGACGTCGGTCCGATCCTCGTCGAGAACAGCCGATTCTTTGCGGAGGCGTTTCGCGATCGGCTACCGAGACTCGCGGAAATTTCTCTGGAACTGCGCAAGGAGCGCGAGCGTGCGTTCTACGGCGACGTGGACGTCGTTCCGACGCGTGACTACGGCCCCGAGCACGCGCAGACGACAATCGAGCAGGCACGCTACGTGCTGGAGAACCTGGATCTCTTCGAGCCGCTGCACCGGCCGGACCGCACGTCCTGACGCGAACCGTCCATGCTGCTCGTCACCGGCGGCGCAGGCTTCATCGGCGCGAACTTCGTTCTTTCGACGCTCGCCGAGACCGGCGAGCCGATCGTCAACCTCGACAAGCTGACCTACGCCGGAAACCTTCGCAGCCTCGCCTCGATCGCCGCAGACGCGCGCCACACGTTCGTGCGCGGCGACATTGCCGACCGGCCGCTCGTTGCGCGGTTGCTCGCCGAGCACCGGCCGCGCGCGATCGTGCACTTTGCGGCCGAGAGCCACGTGGACCGCTCGATCCACGGCCCGGCGGAATTCATCCGGACGAACGTCGTGGGCACGTTCTGCCTGCTGGAGGAGGCGCGCGCCTACTGGGAAAAACTGCCGGGCGCCGAGCGCGACGCGTTCCGGTTCCTGCACGTTTCGACCGACGAAGTCTACGGATCGCTCGGCCCCGACGATCCGCCCTTTCGGGAGACGACGCCGTATGCGCCGAACAGTCCGTATGCCGCCTCGAAGGCGGGCGCGGACCACATGGTCCGCGCGTACCACCACACCTACGGGCTGCCGACGCTTACCACCAACTGCTCGAACAACTACGGGCCGTTGCAGTTCCCGGAAAAGCTCATCCCGCTCATGATCGCTCGCGCGCTCGCGGATGAACCGCTGCCGGTGTACGGCGACGGCCAGAACGTGCGCGACTGGCTCTACGTGCTCGACCACTGTCGCGCGGTGCGCACGGTGCTCGAGCGCGGCAGGCCCGGCGAGACCTACAACATCGGCGGCGGCGCCGAGCGGCGAAACATCGACGTCGTACGGGAGATCTGCGCGCTGCTCGACGAGGCGCGGCCCCGGCGCACGGGGCCGTACAGCGCGCTGATCCGGTTCGTCGCGGACCGCCCGGGCCACGACCGGCGCTACGCGATGGACGCGGGAAAGATCCGCCGCGAGCTCGGCTGGACGCCCGCCGAGACCTTCGAATCTGGGCTCGCGAAGACCGTGCGCTGGTATCTGGACAACCAGGCGTGGGTGAACGAGGTGACGAGCGGGGCATACCGCGACTGGATCGAGCGCAACTACGCGAAGCGGGGCGCGGCGTAAGCCCTCGGCGGCCGCACGCCGAGGCGGGCGGTTCCTCACCTGTTCACGGGCGGATTTCCGCTAATATGCCCCCGATGAGCGATCGTGTAGAGGCGGATGCGCGAGGTCTCGCTTCGTACGACGTGGAGCGTGTCCTGACCGAACTGCTTGCGGGCGAGGCGAGCGTACAGTTTGCCTGTCTGTTCGGATCGGCGGCGCAGCGCCGGTTGAGGTTCGAAAGCGACCTCGATGTCGGCCTTGCTTCCGCCGGCGGCGCGCTTTCGCCGTCGGTTTTGCGCGAAATCTCCGCTCGGATCGCGGAGCGCACCGGGCGCGGCGCCGACGTCGTCGACCTTGCAGTCGCGCCGATTCCCGTTCTGCGCGCGGCGCTCGCAAACGGGCGCCGGCTGCTTTGCAAAGATCGTTCGCTCGTTCTTCGGCTGCTGCGCAGACTGGTGTACGAATCCGAGGATTTCCTCCCCTATCAACGCCGGCTTCTCGAGGAAAGGCGTCGCCGGTGGATCGCGACATAATCGCGCGCAAGCTCGAGCAGCTGCGCCGTCACGTCGCTCGCGTAGAATCGAAAAAGCCGTTCGGCCCCGCAGAGCTCGCCCATGACGAGGATCTGCGCGATGTCGTGGTGTTCAATCTCGTTCAGGCGGTGGAAACGTGGGTCGATATCGGGATGCACCTGCTGTCCGAGACCGAGGTTCCGCCGCCTGAGTCGATGGGCGAGGTCTTCGACCGGCTCCGCGAGCTCTCGGTATTCGGCGATCCGGCGAGGGGGCTGCGGCTCGCGAACCGGTTGAAACGCGCGGTCGGTTTCCGGAACGTGCCATACACGCCTATGCCAGGCTGGACGTCGACGCGGTGTGGCGCGCGTGCGGGGAAGGACTCGAGGACCTGAAGCAGTTCGCCGAAGTAGTACACGCGAAATATCTGGATGCACGCTCCTAGCCTGACGTCAAATCGCAGCGAAGAGTGGGTCGAGGCGATGCGGGGGACGTACCGCGACCGGATCGAGCGCAAC
>JAOAFL010000038.1 GCA_026416295.1 Burkholderiales bacterium
GCAGCTCGATCACGCCCCACTTCACGAACGCGACCAACCTTCGGACGAACGGCATCAGCTGCCAGCCGAATGACCTGATCGTATGCAAGTCAGCGACAGGAATCACGCCGACGACGTGCGGCGGCGCCGCCAACCAGATCATGAGCCAGAGTCTCGTGGTCGCGATCGTATTTTCGACTGGAAAGAACGGCGCTGCGGGCGCCACAGGGGCCGACGAGGCGGCAAACCTGAACGGCGATCGTGTTTTCGTATGGCACACGCCGACCCCTTCGACCGCGCCGAACGGTGCCTTCGACGACCAGATGGTCTGGATTCCGGTGGGCGAGCTCTACGGCCGCATGATCGCCGCCGGCGTGCTGCCCTGAGTCCCGGCCGGCGCGAGCTCGAAGCACACTTCTCCTTCGCGGTTCGCGGCGAGCGCGAGCGCATACCCGTTCGCGTCGGCGAGCTTTGCGGTCTGATACAACCCGATGCCGAGCCCGGAAGTCGAAGCGATCGGGGCGCGAAAGAGGGCTTGCGCCACCTCCGGTGCGATCGCGCTGCCGTCGTCGCACACCCGCAGCGTCGGCGCGGGGTCGGCCGCAAAAGCGACGCGGACCGCGATCCCCGGTTCGCGGGCGCGCTTGGCGAGCGCATTGGCGATGAGGTTCTCCGCCGCGCTGTCGAAAAGTGCCTGCGGCACGCGGGCATCGGGCGCGATGGCCCCGGTGTCGAACGCGAGGCCCTGTGCCTGGTAACGGCGCTGGAGTCCCTGCCACCATTCGCGCGCGTCGATCGCCGAGCCGTCGTCGCGCGCCGGGGCGCGCAGCTTCTCGAGCGTCGCCGCGAGCCGCTCGGCGATCGCCGGAAGCTGGCGGCGCACGAGCGCGAGAAGCTGCGGCGACTCCGGTTCCTTTTCCGCCATCGCGCACAGCGTGCCGAGCGACTGCAGCAGATTCCTCACGTCGTGGGTGAGCCGCGCGCCGGTCTCGTGCACCGCCTGCAGGTAGCTCGCCTCGCGCAGCGCCTGCTCCCGGAGCTTTGCCCGATAGAACTCCGAGAGCAGCCGCCCGAGCAGCTGCAGATGCCAGGCGAGCGCCGGGCCCACGCGGTGGCGCGAATAGAGCGCGAGCGAGAGGTGCGCGTCGGCGTAATCCAAGCGGTGCTCCGAAACTTCGCCCGCCTCGCCCCCTTCCCCGCCCGCCTGCCAGCGCGCGCCCGCGATCCACGGTATGCGCGCAAGCCCCGCGACCGCCTCGGCGAGAAATCGCACCGGCCGTTCCTCGACGCGCGAGAGCTCCGACAGAAAATGCAGCCAGCGCTCGATCGGCACGCCGATCGAAAAGAGGTAGCGCGAGAAAATGAGCGCGAGCCCGCCCGAGCCCGCGCGCGGATTCCAGACGAACGCGAGAAGCAGGATCGTGCCGGCCACCGCGAACACCGTGGCGGTAAGCGCCTCGAGATACGCCAGGCGCCGCAGCGTCATCAGCGCGAAGCTCCCGAGCACGATCGTTCCCAGCGCGAGCATGAGGAACACGCTGTAGAAGAAGTCGATCACTTGCGGCGCCTCCTCCCCCTCGCGGTCGGCGGGGATCAGCGCGAGCGGCACGAAAAGAAGCGGCAGGCCGAGTTCGGCGGCGCTGCGCACCTCGCGCGAGATCGCGCGGCCGGGCGCGATCTCGGGAAGCACGACGACGGCGAGCAGCGCGAGCAGATAGACGAGCACGAGCAGGTGCCAGCGGCGCTCCCAGCGCGCCCGATGCAGGAACACCTTGCCGCCGACGAGGCCGGCGAGCACCACGATCCAGAAGACGAGCAGCCACCAATCGAGCCAGAAGGTCACTGCGGCGGCGCCCAGACCGATGGCTGCCGCCTGCGCGGCGCTGATGCGCTGCTCGGCCGACAGCAGCGGCTGCCACAGCAGCGCCAGTCCGAAGTGCGCAAGGAGAAGCGCCCGCGCCCAGCCGTCCTCGGTGCCGCGCACGACCGCGAGATGCAGCAGGCCGAGCATTGCGATCGCGACCAGGCGCCAGTGCCGCTCGCTCGCGGTCCGCACGCCTTGCGCTAGCCTTGCAAGTCGGCGGCGCGCCGGGCTCGCGATCTGCATGTCGGATATGCTAGCGCACCTCTCGCAAAGCGCCATCGCCATGCGCCGTGCGCTCGTCGTCGCCCGATTGACGCTGCTCGAAGCGCGCCGCAGCGGGCTGCCGTGGCTCGTCGTCGCAGCGCTCGGCGCGGCGCTCGCGCTCGCAGCGTTCGTCGCGCAGGTGGCGCTCACCGAAGGACAGGCGACACAGGCCGCGGTCGCCGCTGCGCTGCTTCGCGCCGCGGCGGTGTTTCTGCTTGCGGCGCACACGGTCGCATCTGTCGCGCGCGAGGCGAACGACAAGGTGCTCGATTTCGTGCTCGCATTTCCGTTGTCGCGGCCGGCGTGGTATCTGGGACGCCTTGCGGGCTTCGCCGCCGTCGGCATGCTCCTCGCCTGTGCCTGCGCGGTGCCCCTGCTCGCGTGGTCGTCGCCGCAAGGCGTGCTCGCGTGGGGCGTCTCGCTCGCGTTCGAGTGCACGCTCATCGCCTCGGCGGCGCTCTTCTTTGCCGCCGCGCTCGCGCATCCGGCGGCCGCGGTGAGCGCGACCGCAGGGCTTTATCTCCTTGCGCGCTCGATCGGCGCGATCCAGGCGATCGCCGCTGGGCCGCACGCGGAGGCGACGCTCGCGGCGGGAATCGCGCAGCTTGCGGTGGACGGTATCGCGCTCTTTTTGCCGCCGCTCGATTCGGCGACGCGCACCGCGTGGCTGCTCTACGAGGCGCCGACCGCGTTCGAGCTGCTCGCGGTGCTCGTCGCGCTTGCGGTGTACGCGCTGCTCCTTGCCGCCGCGGGACTTTTCGACCTCAGCCGAAGAAATCTGTGAGAGAACGCGAGCGTCCCATCGGCGCGGTTCCCGCTTGGATCGTCCTGCTGCTCGGTGCGGCGCTCGCCGCGCAGATCGCGCTACAGGCGGCGGGCGCGCCGCGCCGCACCGCCGCCGCGGATCTTCCTCCTGCGCCCTCGGCCGCGGCGCTGCGCGCGGCGAGCCTCGGAGAGCCCGAGGCGGCGGCACGCCTTGCGATGCTATGGCTGCAGGCGTTCGACGCCAGCGCGACGAACGAGGTGCCCTACCGCAATCTCGACTACGGTCGGCTGATCGGCTGGCTCGGCGCGATACTCGCCACCGACCCGCGCAGCGGTTACCCGCTTTTCGCGGCCGCGCGCGTCTACGCCGAAATACCCGACCCGGCGAAGGCGCGTGCTGTCATGGAATTCATCTACACCGAGTATTCGAAAGACCCCCGCAACCGCTGGCCGGCTCTCGCTCACGCCGCCCTTCTGGCCAAGCACCGGCTGGGTGATCCTGCGCTCGCGCTTCGCTATGCGCGCGCGCTGCGCGCAGTGGCCGAAGAGCCGAACGTGCCGCTCTGGGCCACTCAAATGGAGATCTTTATCCTGGAGGACATGAACGAACTCGAGGCGGCGAGAATCATGTTGGGTGGACTCTTGGCCACCGGCAGGATCGCCGATCCGGGCGAACGCCGGTTTCTTCAATGGCGCTTGGAGCAATTAGAAAAACGGCTGTCGCCAAGCGACCGACTGAACAAAAACCGTTGATGGTTCGACAAAACGTGTTGATTATTCGACAAGTTTCTTGCAAAATTTTTCACGAAGTCGGAAAAACAAGGCCTTAGTGGTTGGCATAAGGCTTGCTTTGCCCTTAGCATGAATTCGCTTTAAGAGGCAACGCCATGAACCGCCAGTCAAAAGGATTCACTTTAGTCGAGATCGCCATCGTGCTGGTGATCATCGGGTTGCTCTTGGGGGGCATCCTGAAGGGGCAGGAAATGATCACCCAAGCGAAGATCAAGAACGCGATCGCTGATTTCTCCGGGATTTCGGCTGCGTATTACGGTTACCAGGATCGGTATCGCGCGATCCCGGGCGACGATCCCAACGCGAACACTCGCTGGGCGGGTGCGGTTCAGGGAGACGGCAACGGACAGGTCGCCGGAACCTACAACAACGGCGGGTCCGGTTGCCCGACTGCCGTCGTGGACGCGACACCCGAATCGTGCAAATGGTGGGATCACTTGAGGCGCGCGGGCTTCGTTTCCGGAAGCGGCGGCGGAAATCCCTTCAACGCGGTAACCGGCATGATCGGGGTTCAGACCGGCAACGGCGGAGGTGGTGCAACGCTTGGAATCGACGGATCGGGCACCGGCGGGTTTGCCGGTCTTATCGTCTGTTCGGCGAATCTTCCGGACAAAATCGCGATCGCCGTAGACACGCAAATGGACGACGGCGTGCCGATCTCCGGCACGGTCCGGGGACTGCTCCAGACCGCGCCCAACCCTGCGACGACCAACCCGGCCACGTCGGCCTACGCCGAGACCGGAACCAACACCTACCTGCTCTGCCGCGCGCTGTAGGTCGCCGTTTAGGGCCCCGAAAGGCCGGCGAAAGCCGGCTTTTTTTACCCCTGTAACAGCCGCATCTCGGCGGCGGCGAGCGCATCGGGAACGCCAAGCAGGACCACCACGTCGCCGGGCTCGAGGCGCCCGGCTTCCTCGGGCGCAAGTCGCCGGGGAGCGCCCGGCCGGCGCACCGCCTTCACCTGCACGCCGAGCGCTTCGAGGGCCGCGACCGCAAGCGGCCGCCCGAGCGCGTGCGCACCGGGGGTGAGCGGCACCGCATGCAGCCGCGGCTGCGCGGCGTCGGTCGCCTCCGGCTCGTCGGTCGCGCCGTGAAAAAGCCCGCGCAGCAGCCCGTAGTGCTCGTCGCGCACCGCGCGCAGCCGGCGCACGACGCGGTTGAGCGGCACGCCGACCCAGACGAGCGTGTGCGATGCGAGCATGAGCCCGGATTCGAGCGCCTCCGGCACGACCTCCGAGGCGCCTGCCGCCTCCAGCCGTGCGATGTCGCCCTCCGCGCGCGCGCGCGCGATCACCGGCACCGAGGGATCGAGCGACTGCACGTGCGCGACCGCACGCACTGCAGCCTCCGTGTCGGCGAACGTGACCACGACAGCGGCGGCGCGCATGACCCCTGCGGCGATCAGCGCCTCGCGCCGCGAGCAGTCCGCGTACACGACGGTCTCGCCCGCTGCGGCCGCCTCGCGCACGCGTTCCGGATCGAGGTCGAGGGCGACGTAGCGCACGCCTTCGGCGTCGAGCAGCCGCGCGACGTGCTGGCCGTTCCTGCCGTAGCCGAGGATGATCACGTGGCGTTCGGTCCCGAGCGCCTGCACCGCCACCCGGTGCAGTTCGAGCGAACGTTCGATCCACTCGGAGGCGGCAAAACGCAGCGCGATGCGGCCGCTTGCGCCGATGAGAAACGGCGTCGCCGCCATCGAGAGGATCATCGCCGCAAGGAGCGGCTGGGCAAGCGCTTCGCCGACGATCCCCGCCGCGCCCGCATGCACGAGCAGCACGAACCCGAACTCGCCCCCTTGCGCGAGCGCTAACCCCGCACGCAGCGCCGTGCCGGCGGAGGCGCCGAAAGCGCGCGCAAGGAGCGCGACCAGCGCAAACTTGCCTGCGACGAGCACCGCGACGAGCGCAGCGACCAGCCACGCATGCGTCGCGACCAGCCGCAGATCGAGCATCATGCCGACCGTGACGAAAAACAGGCCGAGCAGCACGTCGCGAAACGGCTTGATCTCGTCCTCGACGCGCCAGCGGTATTCGGTCTCCGAGACGAGCATTCCCGCGAGGAACGCGCCGAGGGCGAGCGAGAGCCCCGCGAGGCTCGTCAACCACGCCATCGCGAGGACGACGAGGAGCACGTTCAGCACGAACAGTTCGGTCGACTTGCGCCGTGCCACCGCGGCGAACCAGGCGCGCATCAGCCGCGGCCCGGCGAAGACCACCGCGGCGAGCACGAACGCGGCTTTTGCGACCGCGACCGCGATCGCCGGGCCGATTCCGCCCGGATCGGCGCCGAGCGCAGGCACGACGATGAGCAGCGGAACGACCGCGAGATCCTGAAAAAGCAGCACGCCGACCACCGCGCGCCCGTGCGCGGTGTCGAGCTCCATGCGCTCGGCGAGCAGCCGCGTCACCACCGCCGTCGACGACATCGCCGCCGCCGCGCCCGCCGCAAACCCGGCCCGCCACTCGAGGGGCGAGAGCGCGAGCGCGGTAGCGACGCCGGCGGCGATCGTGATCGCGACCTGCGCCGAGCCGAGGCCGAACACCTCGCGGCGCATGACGCGCAGCTTCGGCAAACTGAACTCAAGGCCGATCGAAAACATCAGGAACACGACGCCGAACTCGGCGAGGCCGCGCGTCGTCTCGTCGTGCGCGACCGCGCCGAGCGCCCCCGGACCGAGCGCGACGCCGATCGCGAGATAGCCGAGGATCGGCGGCAGGCCGAGCAGACGGCACGCGGCGACCGCGCCCACCGCGGCGGCGAGGAGCACGAGAGCTTGCTGCAGCGCGAGCGCGGAAACGTCCATGCGCGAGGGCGGCGGCGTCGGTGGGCTATACTTGCCGCGCCATGATACCGAACGAGGCTCACGCCTCGACGCTCGAGCTCGCGCGCCGGGTGCTCGCGATCGAGGCCGACGCGGTGCGCGCGCTGATCGACCGGCTCGACGAGCGCTTCCTCGCCGCCGTGTCGCTCGTCCTCGCCTGCCGCGGCCGCGTGATCGTGAGCGGCATCGGCAAATCCGGCCACATCGCGCGCAAGATCGCCTCCACGATGTCGAGCACCGGCACGCCGGCCTACTACGTGCACCCGGCCGAGGCGAGCCACGGCGACCTCGGCATGATCGTGCGCGACGACGTGTTCATCGCGATCTCGTACTCGGGCGAAAGCGACGAGCTCCTGGCGATCGTGCCGCTCGTCAAGCGCCGCGGCGCGAAGCTCGTCGCGATCACCGGCAGCGCCGGCTCGACGCTCGCGCGCGAAGCGGACGTGCACCTCGACGCCGGCGTCGCGCAGGAAG
The DNA here is from genome assembly GCA_026416295.1 of Burkholderiales bacterium. GTDB lineage: Bacteria > Pseudomonadota > Gammaproteobacteria > Burkholderiales > SG8-39 > RBG-16-66-20. The sequence goes on from JAOAFL010000038.1 coordinate 6,960, forward strand.
CCTGCCCGCTCAATCTCGCGCCGACCGCGAGTACGACCGCCGCGCTCGCGCTCGGCGACGCGCTCGCCGTCGCCCTGCTCGATGCGCGCGGCTTTTCCGCCGACGACTTCGCCCGCTCGCACCCGGGTGGCGCGCTCGGCCGCAAGCTCCTCACGCACGTGCGCGACGTGATGCGCACCGGCGAGGCGGTACCCCGCGTCGGGCCCGGCGCGACGCTCGTCGAGGCGATCCTCGAAATCACGAAAAAAGGCATGGGCATGACCACCGTCGTCGACCGCGACGGGCGCCTGCTCGGCCTTTTCACCGACGGCGACCTGCGCCGGGCGCTCGAGCGCGCCGTCGACCTGCACGCGACGCGGATCGAGTCGGTGATGACGCGCGAGCCGCGCACGATCCGCCCCGAGGCGCTCGCGGTGGAGGCGGTCGAGCTGATGGAGTCGCACCGGATCACGCAACTGCCGGTGCTCGACGCGAGCGGCCGTGTGGTCGGCGCGCTCAACATCCACGACCTGTTCCGCGCCAGAATCCTGTAGCGCGATGGCCGCCGCGACCGCCGACGCGCTCGAGCGCGCAAGGCGCGTGCGCCTGATGCTGTTCGACGTCGACGGCGTGCTCACCGACGGGCGGCTGTGGTTCGGCGCGCAGGGCGAGGCGCTCAAATGCTTCGACGCCCGCGACGGCCACGGACTGAAGATGCTGATGGAGGCGGGCGTCGCGGTCGCGCTGCTCTCCGGGCGCGACTCGGCCGCGGTCGTGGCGCGCGCCGCCGAACTCGGCATCGCGCACGTCTTGCAGGGCGTCGCCGACAAGCGCGCCGCGTTCGAGCGCCTGCTCGCGCAACTTGCGCTCGCGCCCGCCGCTGCCGGCTTCATGGGCGACGAGCTGGTGGATCTGCCGGTGCTCGTTCGCTGCGGCTTTGCCTGCGCCCCCGGCGACGCCCCCGCGTTCGTGCGTCGCCACGTGCATTACGTGTGCGAAGCGCGCGCCGGCGCCGGGGCAGCGCGCGAAGCGTGCGAATACGTGCTGCGCGCGCAGGACCGGCTCGAGCCGCTGCTCGCGCGCTATCTGCGATGACGCTGTCGGGCGCGCGGCTTTTTCCGCTCGCGCTCGCGGCCGGGCTCGCGCTGCTCACGCTCTGGCTCGAGCAGGTCGTGCGGCGCGAGGGTGTCGTGCATCCGTCGCTTCGGCGCCACGACCCGGATTTCGTCGTCGAGCGGCTGGCGCTCACCCGCTACGGTCCGGACGGCCGCGTCGAGGCTGTGCTCTCGGCCGCGAGGATGGTACATTACCCGGACGACGACTCGACGGAGCTTGTCGCGCCGCGCATGGTGCAGACCAAGCCCGACGAGCCGCGCCTTACCGCGAGCGCGAGCCGCGCCACGCTGTCGCACGACGGCGAGGAGATCTTCCTCCACGGCGACGTGCGCCTGGTGCGCGAGGACGCGGGCGGGGGCGGCCGGACCGAAATGCGCACCGAGTTTCTGCACGTGGTACACGCAAAATCGCTCGTGCGAACCGACCGCGACATCGTGATCGCCGACGAGCGCCGCCGGCTCACGGCGCGCGGCATGTCCTACTACAACGATTCGGGCACGCTCGTGCTCTACGAGCGCGTGCGCGGCGAATTCGCGCCGCCGCGCGCGGCCCGGACGGCGCCGTGAGCGCCGCAAGCCGCGCGCAACGTGCCGCCGCCGCGATCGCACTCGTGGCGTGCGCCGGGTTCGTCGCTGCCGAGCGCGCCGATCGCGACAAGCCGACGCACATCGAAGCGGCCCGCATGAGCGCCGACGAGGCGCGCCGCATGAGCGTGTTCGAGGGCAACGTGGTCCTCACCAAGGGCACGATCCGCGTGCAGGCCGACCGCATCGTCGTGCGCCAGGACGCCGACGGCTACCAGTACGCGACCGCCACCGGCAATCCGGTGCGCTTTCGCCAGAAGAGCGACCCGCGCGGCGACCGCGAGGGCGTCTGGACCGAGGGCGAGGCGCTGCGCGTCGAAATCGACGATCGGCGTCAGATGATCGAGCTTTTCGAGCGCGCGCGCGTGCGCCGCGACCAGGACGAGGTGCAGGGCGAGTACATCGCGCTCGATCAGCGCACCGAGTTCTTCTCCGCCTCGGCGGCGAAGGGTGCCGCCGGCCGGCCGGAGGGCCGCGTGCGCGCGGTGATCCAGCCGCGCCAGAAACCGGAGCCCGAGCCGCCCGCGCCGCCGCCGGGCGCGCGATGAGCCGGCTCGCCGCGCACCGACTGCGCAAGCGCTACAAGTCGCGCACCGTGGTCCGGGACGTCTCGCTCGAGGTCGCGAGCGGCGAGGTGGTCGGCCTGCTCGGCCCGAACGGCGCCGGCAAGACCACTTGCTTCTACATGATCGTCGGGCTGGTGCCCGCCGACGCCGGCCGCGTCGAACTCGACGGCCGCGACGTCACCGACTGGCCGATCCATCGCCGCGCGCGGCTCGGCCTTTCTTACCTGCCGCAGGAGAACTCGGTGTTCCGCAAGCTCACCGTCGAGGAGAACGTGCGCGCGGTGCTGGAACTGCAGGGGCTCGCGCCGGCGCAGATCGAGGCGCGCCTTGCCGAGCTGCTCGCCGACCTGAACATCTCGCACCTGCGCAAGCACGCGGCGATCGCGCTCTCGGGCGGCGAGCGCCGGCGACTGGAGATCGCCCGCGCGCTCGCGACGCGTCCCGCCTTCATCCTGCTCGACGAGCCGTTCGCCGGCGTCGACCCGATCGCGGTGCTCGACATCCAGCGCATCATCCGCTTTCTGAAGGAGCGCGGCATCGGCGTCCTGATCACCGACCACAACGTGCGCGAAACGCTCGGCATCTGCGACCGGGCCTATATCATCAACGAGGGCGCGGTGCTCGCCGCCGGTCGGCCCGAGGCGATCGTGCAGGACGACAGCGTGCGCCGCGTCTATCTCGGCGAGCACTTCCGGCTGTAGGGCCCGAGCGATGAAACCGGCGCTGCAGTTCCGTCTCGCGCAGCATCTTGCGCTCACGCCGCAGCTGCAGCAATCGATCCGGCTGCTGCAGCTCTCGACGCTCGAGCTGCACGCCGAGATCGAGCGGCTGCTCGCCGAAAACCCGCTCCTCGAGCGCGCCGAGGACGAGGACGCGGAATCCGGGGCGCACGCGTTCGTGCCCGTCGCCGCCGGCGCGCCGCAAGCGCCCTCGCCGCAGGAGTCCGCCGCCGACGCGGTCGAAGCGTTCGCCGCCGGCTGGAGCGCCGCCGAGCCGGAAGAAGACGGCGATCCGGCGCTCGCCGCCCCGGCGACGCCCACGCTGCGCGAGCATCTGCATGCGCAGCTCGCGCTGCTCGGGCTCTCGCCGCGCGACCGGACGCTCGTCGGCCTGCTGATCGACGCGCTCGACGACGACGGCTACCTCGCCCAGCCGCTCGAGGAGATCGCGGCGATGCTTCCGGCCGAGGCGAGCGTGGACGTCGAGGAACTCGCGATCGCGCTGCGGCACCTTCAGAACCTCGAGCCGGCGGGGGTGGGCGCGCGCTCGCCCGGGGAGTGCCTCGCGCTGCAGCTGCGCGCCTCGGGGCTGCCGAGTGCGGCGCACCGGGTGGCGCTCGCGATCGCCGAACGGCACCTGCCGCTCCTTGCTGCGCGCGACCTGGCGCGCCTGCGGGCAGCGACCGGCGCCGACGAGGCGACGCTGCGCGAGGCGCAGCGCATCATCCGCGCGCTGAACCCGCGCCCCGGGGCGGCGTTCGCTCGCCTTGCGGCGCCGTACGTGATGCCGGACGTGTTCGTGCGCAAGGTGCGCGGCGTCTGGCGCGCGAGCCTCAACCCCGAGGCGGTGCCGCGGCTGCGCCTTCACCGGCTCTACGCCGAAATCGCCGCCGGCCGCGGCGCGGGCGGCGCGCTCGCGCGACAGGCGCAGGAAGCGCGCTGGCTGATCAAGAACGTGCGCCAGCGCTTCGACACCATCCTGCGCGTCGCGCAGGCGATCGTCGATCGCCAGCGCGGCTTCTTCGAACACGGCGAGGTGGCGATGCGACCGATGGTGCTGCGCGAGATCGCCGAGGCGCTCGACGTGCACGAAAGCACCGTCTCGCGCGTCACCACCCAGAAATACATGGCGACGCCGCGCGGCACGTTCGAACTGAAGTACTTCTTCACGAGCCGCCTCGCGACCGAGACCGGCGGCGCCACCTCCTCGGCGGCGATTCGCGCGCTGATCCGCCAGCTCGTCGCCGCCGAGGACGCGCGCGCGCCGCTGTCGGACGCGACGCTCGCGCGGCTGCTGCGCGAACGCGGCATCGTGGTCGCGCGCCGCACGGTCGCCAAATACCGCGAAGCGCTGCACATTCCGCCGGTCGCGCAGCGCCGCAGCCTCTAACCCTCAAGCCCGGAGCATCCGATGAATCTCAGCGTCAGCGGCCATCACGTCACCATCACGCCCGCCCTGCGCCGTTACGTCGCGGCCAAGATCGGACGCATCGTGCGCCACTTCGACCACGTGATCGAGGCGCACGTCATCCTGTCGGTCGACAAGCTCGCCCACAAGGCGGAGGTGACGCTCCACGTGCGCGGCAAGGACATCCACTGCGAGAGCGAGCAGGGCGACCTCTACGCCGCGATCGACCTGCTCGCGGACAAGCTCGACCGGCAGGTGCTGCGCTACAAGGACCGCCACAGCCGCACGCGCGCCCCGGCGCGCCGTCGGGCGGCGAAAAAGCGCTCGACGAAGGCCTGAAGCGGCAAAGCGCCCGCCCGCGGAGGTATAATGCGCCGCCCTCCGATGAGGCTGGTCGCGAAACTCCTTGCGCCGCAGAACGTCGTTCTCGGCCTCGCCGTATCGAGCAAAAAGCGCCTGTTCGAGCAGCTCGGCTTCCTGTTCGAGGCGAACCACGGCATTCCGCGCGCGGTCGTCTTCGAGAGCCTGTTCGCGCGCGAGCGCATGGGGTCGACCGGCCTCGGCCAGGGCGTCGCCATCCCGCACGGACGCATCAAGGGGCTGAAAGAGGCGCTCGGCGCGTTCGTGCGCCTCTCGACCCCGGTGCCGTTCGACGCCCCGGACGCCAAGCCCGTCAGCCTCGTGTTCGCGCTGCTCGTTCCCGAGCACGCGACCGAGAAGCACCTGGAGCTGCTGTCGGAACTCGCGCAGATGTTCAGCGACCGGTCGCTGCGCGAGGCGATGGCGGCGGCGCCCGACGCCGAGGCGCTCGTGCGGCTCGTCGCCGACTGGCGCCCCGATGCAGCAGGTCAGCGTCGCGCGGCTGCATGAGGACAACCGCGAAGCGCTGGCGCTCGATTGGGTCGCCGGGCGCGCGAGCGCAGCAGCGGTTCGCCGCGAGGCAGCCGCCGCGGCCGCGCTGATCGGCCACCTCAACCTCACGCACCCGTACAGCGTCCAGGTCATCGGTAACTACGAGGCGGCGCTCGCCGCGCGCCACGACGCCGCGCGGCGGCGCGAACTCGCCGCCCGATTGATCGGCGCCGGACCTGCCGTGGTAGTGTTCGCCGACGGGGTCGCGCCGTTTCCCGAGCTCGTCGAGGCGGCCGAGGCGGCGCACACCGCGGTGTTCGCGACCGCGGTCTCGGCCGCGCGCGTCATCGAGAAGCTCGGGCGATACCTCGCGAAGCAGCTCGCCGACACCGTCGAGCGCCACGGGGTGATGATGGACGTGCTGGGGGTGGGCGTGCTGATCACCGGCGACTCCGGGGTCGGCAAGAGCGAACTGGCGCTCGAGCTCGTCAGCCGCGGCCACGGGCTGGTCGCCGACGACGTGGTCGAGATTTCGCGCATCGCGCCGACGACGCTGGAGGCGCGCTGTCCGCCGCTCCTCAAGGACTTCATCGAGGTGCGGGGTCTCGGCCTCATCAACATCCGCGCGATCTACGGCGAAACCGCGGTGCGCCCGAAGATGAAGCTGAAGCTCGTCGCGCATCTCGAAAAACCGGGCGGCGCGGCAGCCACCGAGCGGTTGCCGCTCGCCGAACTCGCCGAGGACATCCTCGGCGTCACCGTGCGCAAGGTGGTGATCCCGGTCGCCGCCGGACGCAACCTCGCGGTGCTGCTCGAGACCGCGGTGCGCAACTACATCCTGCAGCTGCGCGGGATCGACTCGGCGGCCGAATTCCTCGCGCGCCAGAAGCGCGCGATGAGCGGCGAGGGCTAGCCGCCTGAAACTCGTCCTCGTGAGCGGCCTGTCGGGCTCGGGCAAGAGCATCGCGCTCGACGTGCTCGAGGACGCGGGCTTCTACTGTGTCGACAACCTGCCCGCGATGCTGCTCGCCGAGGTGGTGCGTTTTCTCGAAGGCGCCGGCCACGACCGCGTCGCGGTGAGCGTCGACGCGCGCAGCGCCGCGCTCGCCGCGCTGCCCGAGCATCTCGCCGCGCTGCGCGACCGCGGCGTCGAGTGCCGGGTGCTGTTTCTCGAGGCGACCGCGCCGGTGCTGCTGCGGCGCTTCTCCGAGACGCGCCGGCGCCACCCGCTCGCCGGCGCCGGCCGCACGCTCGCCGAGGCGATCGAGTCCGAGCGCGCGCTGCTCGCCGGGGTGGCGGCGCTCGCGCACCGCATGGACACGAGCGGGCTGCAGCCGCGCACGCTGCGCAACTGGATCAAGGACCTGCTCGCCGTCGGACCGGAGGCGCTCACGCTCACCTTCGAGTCGTTCGCGTTCCGCGACGGTATTCCGCTCGACGCCGACTGGGTGGTGGACGCCCGGATGCTGCCCAATCCCCACTACGCCCCGGAGCTTCGCGAACTCACCGGCCGCGACGCGGCGGTCGCGCGCTACCTCGAGGCCGAACCGACCGTCGCGCGCTTTTTCGAAGACGTGCGCGCGTTTCTCGCGCGCTGGCTGCCGGAGATCGCGCGCGAGACGCGCGCCTACGTCACCGTCGCGGTCGGCTGCACCGGCGGCCGGCACCGCTCGGTGTATCTTGTCGAGCGCCTTGCCGCCGCGTTCCGGTCCGATTGGCCGGTGCTCGTTCGCCACCGCGCGCTGGAGGCTGCGCCCTGAGCGACGCGGGCGACGAGGTTCCGCTCTTTCCGCTTCACGCGGTGCTCTTTCCCGGCGGGCGGCTCGCGCTCCGGATCTTCGAGCCGCGCTACATGGAGATGGCGAAGGCGTGCCTGCGAGAGGACGCCGCCTTCGGGGTCTGCCTCATCCGCGAGGGGCGCGAAGTCGGCGCGCCCGCGCTTCCGTTCGACGTCGGCTGCCTTGCGCGCATCGCGCAGTGGGAAATGCCGCAGCTCGGCATCCTGCACGTCGAGGTGCGCGGCGAGCGGCGCTTTCGCGTCCTCGAGCGGCGCGTGCGCGGAGACGGCCTTGCGCTTGCGCGCATCGCGTTGCTGGCGGAGGAGACCGACGCGCCGATCGCCGAGCGGTACGCGGCGCTCGCGCGCCTGCTCGAGCGGCTGCTCGCGCAGGGCGCCGCCCCGCTCGTCGCCGAACCCTGGCATCTCGACTCGAGCGCCTGGGTGAGCGCGCGGCTCGCCGAGATCCTGCCGCTGCCGCTTGCGGCCCGCCAGCGGCTACTGGAACTGGGCGACGGCGCGGCGCGGCTCGCCGCGCTCGCCGAGCTCGTCGCGCAGGCGTAGCAGCAGCTTTTTCACCGGGGCGGGTACCGCCGCCTGCGCCGCGCCGGCGAGCGCGAACCACCGTCGCCCGCGCGCGCGCGGCGCACGCGCGCCGCTCTCGAGCCGGCAAAGGAGCGGCTGCGCGCGCAAGCGAAAATGCGTGAAATCGTGCTCGATCGGCGCAAGGCGCTCGATGCGGCCGACGGTGCAGCCGAGCCTGTCGCGGCAAAAGCGCGCCGGAGGGCCGCTGTCGGGCTCCGGAAACGCCCACAGCCCACCCCAGAGACCGCGCGCGGGGCGACGCTCGAGGAGCACGCGGCCGCGGTCGAGGAGCACGAGCCAACGCGCGCGGCGCACCGGCCGCCTTGCGCGCGCCCGGGGTGCGGGAAGCTCCGCGATGCGGCTCTCCCGGCGCGCAACGCAACGCGCCGCCACCGGACAGCGCTCGCACGCCGGGCGCGCGCGTGTGCACACGGTCGCGCCGAGGTCCATGAGCGCCTGCGTGTAGGTCTCGACGTCGCGCGCCGGAACGAGCGACTCGGCGAGCCGCCACTGCGCACGCTCACCTTGGACGCCGAACGAGCGCGCAAGCACCCGCCGCACGTTGCCGTCGAGGATCGCCGCGCGCTGCCCGAAAGCGAACACCGCGATCGCCCCCGCCGTCGAGCGACCGACGCCGGGCAGCCCGGCGAGCGCCTCGGCGGTGTCCGGAAAGCGCCCGCCGTGTTCGCGAACGATCGTGCGCGCGGCCGCGTGCAGATGCCGCGCGCGCGCGTAGTAGCCGAGCCCGCTCCAGAGCCGCAGCACCTCGGCAAGCGGCGCGCGCGCGAGCGCCGCGACATCCGGAAAACGCGCGACGAACCGCCGGTAGTACGGGATCACCGTCGCCACCTGCGTCTGCTGCAGCATCACCTCGGCGAGCCAGACGCGGTAGGGATCGCGCCTCTCCTGCCACGGCAGGCCGTGCCGCCCGTGGCGCCGCTGCCAGGCGATCAGTCTGCGGGCGAAGTCGTGCACGGCGCGGCGATTGTAGGGCGATTCAGTAGAATCGGCCCGCCATGCTCGCGTTCATCCTGCGGCGCCTCGCGCAAGCCGTGCTCGTCATGCTCGCCGTGGGCTTGATCGCGTTCGCGCTCTTTCGCTTCGTCGGCGATCCGGTGGTGTTCATGCTCGGGCAGGACGCGACCCCCGAAGACCGCGCGCGCATCGCGAGCATGCTCGGGCTCGACCAGCCGTTCTACGTGCAGTACGCGCGCTTTCTCGCCAACGCCGTGCAAGGCGAGTTCGGGCTGTCGCTGCGGCAGGTGCGGCCGGTCTCGACGCTCATCCTGGAGCGACTGCCGGCGACGCTCGAGCTTTCGCTGTGCGCCGCGCTTCTTGCGCTCGTCGCCGGCATCGCGATGGGCGTCTATACGGCGCTGCGGCGCGACTCCTGGCTATCGCAGGCGCTCCTTGCGCTCTCGCTGGTCGGCGTGTCGCTGCCTACCTTCCTCATCGGCATCCTGCTCATCCTCGTCTTTTCGGTGCTGCTCGGCTGGCTGCCTTCCTTCGGGCGCGGCGACACGGTGCAGATCGGCTGGTGGAGTACGGGGCTGCTCACCGCCTCGGGCCTCAAGGCGCTGATCCTTCCCTCGATCACGCTCGGGCTCTTTCAGATGACGCTGATCCAGCGGTTGGTGCGCTCGGAAATGCTCGAAGTGCTGCGCACCGATTACATCAAGTTCGCCCGCGCGCGCGGCCTCACCGACCGCGCGGTGCACTTCGGCCATGCGCTCCGGAACACCCTGGTTCCGGTGATCACGATCACCGGGCTGCAACTGGGCTCGATCATCGCGTTCGCGATCATCACCGAGACGGTGTTCCAGTGGCCGGGCATGGGGCTGCTTTTCATCCAGGCGGTCACCTTCGCCGACGTGCCGGTGATGGCCGCCTACCTCTGCCTGATCGCGCTCTTTTTCGTCGTCATCAACCTGGTCGTCGACCTGCTCTACTACGCGGTGGACCCGCGCCTTCGGATCGAGCGCGCGGCCGCCGCCCACTGAGCGGTGTCCATTCTTTCGGAGAGCCGCATGAACGCCACCGACCTTCCCAACGCCGAGCCGGTGGAACGGATTCGCCGCTGGCACGCCGAGCTGCGCGAGATCCGCCGCGACCTGCACGCGCATCCCGAGCTCGGCTTTGAAGAGCGGCGCACGTCGGACCTCGTCGCAGCGCGCCTTGCCGCCTGGGGGATCGAAGTGCACCGCGGCCTCGCAAAGACCGGGGTGATCGGCGTTGTGCGAGGGAAAAAGACGTCAAGCGGCCGCTCGGTCGGCCTTCGCGCCGACATGGATTGCCTGCCGATGCACGAGACCGGCGACGTTCCGTACCGCTCGCGCCACCCCGGCCGCATGCACGCCTGCGGCCACGACGGGCATACGGCGATGCTCCTCGGCGCGGCGCGCTACCTCCAGGAGACGCGCAACTTCGACGGGACGGTGGTGCTGATCTTCCAGCCGGCGGAGGAAGGCGGCGCGGGCGGAAAAGTGATGGTCGAGGAAGGCCTCTTCGAACGTTTCCCGTGCGATGCGGTATACGCGCTCCATAACTGGCCGGGACTTCCGCCCGGCAAGATCGCGGTGCGCGCCGGGCCGGTGATGGCTGCGACCGACGAGATCCGCATCGTCGTGCGCGGCCGCGGCGGCCACGGCGCGATGCCGCACCTCGCGGTGGACCCGGTGGTCGCGAGCGCGCAGATCGTCTCGGCGCTGCAGACGATCGCGAGCCGCAACGCGAGCCCGCTCGATTCGGTCGTCGTCTCGATCTGCTCGATGGAGACGAGCCAGACGAACGTCTTCAACGTGATCCCGGACGCGGTGACGCTCGTCGGCACCGTGCGTACCTTTCGCCCCGAGACCCGCGACATGGCCGAGCGGCGCATCCGCGAGATCGTCGCCGGCATCGCCGCGGCGATGGGCGGCGCGGGCGACATCGACTACCGGCGCGGCTACCCGGCGACGGTGAACAGCGAAGCCGAGGCCGCGTTCGCCGCGCGCGTCGGCGCGCGCGTCTTCGGCGCGGGCAACGTCGTCACCGACCACGAGCCGACGATGGGCGGCGAGGACTTCTCCTACATGCTGCAGGCGCGCCCGGGCGCCTACATCTTCCTCGGCCAGGGCGGGCTGGAACGGGGCTGCATGCTGCACAACCCCAACTACGACTTCAACGACGAGGTGATTCCGCTCGGCGCCGGGTTCCTCGCCGCGCTCGCCGAGGAATCGCTGCCGATCGCCTAGGAGGGTTCGTGCGCGAGGCGCTCGCCCGGCTCTGGGACCACGACCTCGCCTGGAGCTTTCGCCGCTCGCCGGTGACGGTCGCCGCGGCGGCGATCGCCTTCATCTGCGTCGCGGGCGCGGTCGGCGCCCCCTGGATCGCGCCCTACAACCCCTACGACGCGGCCTCCCTCAGCCTCGAGAACGCGTTCCTGCCGCCCGCGTGGGCCGAGGGCGGGCGCCTCGCCCACCCGCTCGGCACCGACGACCAGGGCCGCGACGTGCTCTCGACGATCCTCTACGGCGCGCGCATCTCGCTCGGCGTCGGCCTCGCGGCGGTGCTTTTCGCCCTCGTTCTGGGGGTGACGGCGGGGCTCGTCGCCGGCTACGTCGGCGGCCGCACCGACGCGATCCTCATGCGCATCGCGGACGTGCAGCTCTCGTTTCCGGCGATCCTGATCGCGCTCTTGATCGACGGGGTGGCGCGCATCGCGCTTCCGGACGACCGTCACGGCGAGATCGCGATCCCGGTGCTCATCCTCTCGATCGGCATCTCCGGCTGGGTGCAGTACGCGCGCACGGTGCGCGGCTCGACGCTCGTCGAGCGCAACAAGGAGTACGTGCAGGCGGCGCGCGTGATCGGGCGGCACCCGCTCGCGATCATGCTGCATCACGTGCTGCCGAACGTCATGGGCCCGGTGCTCGTCATCGCCACGATCCACATCGCGACCGCGATCATCACCGAGGCGACGCTCTCGTTCCTCGGCGTCGGGGTACCGCCGACGCAGCCCTCGCTCGGTACGTTGATTCGCGTTGGCAACGATTTCCTCTTCTCCGGTGAATGGTGGATCACGGTGTTTCCCGGCGTCGCGCTCGTCACCCTCGTGCTCTCGGTCAACCTGCTCGGCGACTGGCTGCGCGACGCGCTAAACCCGAAGCTGCGGTGAGCGCGCCGCTCCTCGAAGTGCGCGGCCTGCGCGTGGAATTTCCGACGCGCCGGGGCACGCTCGTCGCCGTGGACGGCGTGTCGTTTGCGATCGCGCCTGGCGAGGTGCTCGGGGTGGTGGGCGAATCGGGCGCGGGCAAATCCCTGACCGGCCTCGCGATCATCGGGCTGCTCGAGCCCCCCGGTCGCATCGCGGCGGGCGAGGTGCGCCTGGAGGGCGAGCGCATCGACAACCTGCGCGGCGAGGCGCTGCGCCGCATCCGCGGCCGCCGGATCGGGGTGATCTTTCAGGACCCGCTCACCTCGCTCAATCCGCTCTATACCATCGGCCGCCAGCTCACCGAGACGATCCTCACGCACCTGCCGGTGTCCGCTTCGGAGGCGCGCGAGCGCGCGATCGGGCTGCTGCGCGACGTAGGGATTCCGGCCCCCGAGGTTCGCATCGACCACTACCCGCATCAGTTCTCCGGCGGCATGCGCCAGCGGGTCGTGATCGCGCTCGCGCTCTGCGCCGAGCCGCGGCTCGTGATCGCCGATGAGCCGACCACCGCGCTCGACGTCTCGATCCAAGCGCAGATCATCCAGCTTCTCAAGCGCCTCGCGCGCGAGCGTGGCACCGCGGTGATGCTGATCACCCACGACATGGGCGTGATCGCCGAGACCGCCGACCGCGTGGCGGTGATGTACGCCGGCCGCATCGTCGAGATCGGCCCGGTGCGCGAGGTGATCCACGCGCCGCGCCACCCCTACACCGCGGGCCTCATGGGCTCGATCCCGAAGATCCGGGCGGGCGGCGCGCGCCGGCGCGAGCGGCTGGTGCAGATCGAGGGGGCGATGCCGCGCCTAACCGCGATTCCGCCCGGCTGCGCGTTCAACCCGCGCTGCCCGAAGCGCCTCGATCGCTGTCTCGTCGAGCGTCCGGTGCCGGTCGCCTCCGGCGCGAACGAGGTCGCCTGCTGGCTCTATGGCTAGCGCGCTCCTCAGGCTCGAGGAGGTCGGGCGCGACTTCGACGTCTCGCGCCCCTGGCTCAACCGCGTGCTCGAGGGGCTGCCCCGCCAGATCCTGCGCGCGGTGGACGGCGTCTCGTTCGAGGTCCGGCGCGGCGAGACGCTCGCGCTGGTCGGTGAATCGGGCTGCGGCAAGTCCACCGTCGCGCGGCTGATCGTCGGCCTGTACGAACCCTCGCGCGGTCGAATCGAGTTCGACGGCGTCGTACTCACCGATCCGCGCCGCCGCGCCGAGGTGCGGCGCGTGCGCCGGCGCATGCAGATGATCTTCCAGGACCCCTACGCGAGCCTGAACCCCCGCTGGCGGGTGCGCGAGGTGATCGCCGAGCCGCTGCGGGTGCTCGGGCTCGCGGCCTCGAAATCCGAGATCGAGGCGCGCGTCGCCGAGCTGCTGCGGCAGGTCGGCCTCGCGCCGGAGGACGCGGAAAAGTATCCGCACGAATTTTCCGGCGGGCAACGCCAGCGGATCTCGATCGCGCGGGCGCTCGCGGGGCGGCCGGATTTTCTCGTGTGCGACGAGCCGACCTCCGCGCTCGACGTCTCGGTGCAGGCGCAGATCCTCAACCTCATGACCGAGCTTCAGGATCGGCTCAGGCTCACCTACCTCTTCATCTCGCACAACCTCGCGGTGGTCTCCCACATCGCCGACCGCATCGGCGTGATGTACCTCGGCAGGATCGTCGAGCTCGCGGACGCCGGGCGGCTTTTTTCCAACCCGCGCCATCCGTACACGCGCATGCTCCTCGATGCGGTGCCCGACCTCGAGATGAGCGGAAAGCCGCGCACGCCGGTCGCCGGCGAAGTGCCCAATCCGCTCGCGCCCCCCTCGGGCTGCGCCTTTCATCCGCGCTGCCCGCATGCGGCGGAGCGCTGCCGGCGCGAGCGACCGATGCTTCGCGAGGCGGGCGATACGCGCGTCGCCTGCCACGCGGTGGAGGAAGGGCGGATTTAGCGCCGGAACAATCCCCGCACCGCCTCGCCGACGGCGCCTGCGCCCTTGCGCGCGGCATCGGCCGCCCCGCCCGCCGCGCGGCCGATCGCGCCGCCCGCGCCGGCGACGAGCGCCGAGTAGTCCACGCTCCAGTCCGGATTGTCGAGCGCGCCGGTGAAGCGGATCGGGATCGTGAGACCGGCGACCTGGCCGGCTTCCGGGCCGCCCTGACCCTTGGAGGTCGCGACCAGCGTCGCCTTGGCCGCGTAGTCGATCGCGTTGTTGCCGATGTCGAGGTTGCCGGCGCCGGCAAGGCGCAGGAAGGGCGAGGCGCCCTTCAGGTCGTCGTTTCGCGCGATGCCGCCCTTGATCGCGAAGCTCGCCGAGAGCTCGGAGAAGTCGGTCTTCTGCGACGGATCGGGCCTCGTCTGTTTCGCGCCGACCGCCGAGCGCAGGTTGCGCCAGCCCTCGGCGAGATTGACGCCCTTCACCGCCCCGTCCCTCAGTTCGATGCGGGCAGCGCCCGCGAGCGCTTTCCTGAGCGCGGTCACCGTGCCCCCGGCGCTCGTCACATCGAGCGATACGTTGCCGCGGCCCTCGAGCACGTCCTTTTGCGCCGCGTCGCGAAGAAGCGGCCCGAGCGCGACGTTCTGGACCGTCTCCTTCACATGGATGCGGTTGCCGTTGGCGTCCGCGGCGATCGCGCCGGCGAGCGTTCCGCCGTAAAGCTTCGCCGAATGGGGCGCGATCTCGAGCTTTCCGCCGGCAAGCTTCACTTCGGCCTTGACGTCCTCGAGCTTTACCCGCCGGACGGTCACCGCGCCCGCCGAGAGTTTGCCGCTCACGGTCTTGCCCTTGAGCGCTGAGAAGTCGACCCGCTCGTCCTTTTTCGCCTTCGGGTCCTCCGGGGGCAGATACCGGTCGAGGTTGATCCGGTCTATCGCGACGTCGAAACTGGCCGCAAGTGGCTCGAACCTCGTCGCCGCGAGCCTCGCCCGCACGTTCGAGTCATCGAGCTTTGCTGCGAGATCGAACGCCGCGCTCTGGCGAGCGAGATCGGCCTTCGCCTGCCCGGTGAGCGAGAGCGCCGCTGTTTTCTGCGGAAGCATCGGACCGGCAAGCGCGAGGTTCGCCGAGATCTTCGGCATTTCCCAGGTGCGCGCGTCGAGGTTGCCCTGCACCGGCGTCGAGATCCTTCCCTTCACCGTGTTGCCGCCGGAGGCTGCCTCGAGGTCGAGCGCGAGCGCGGACAGCGCGAGCGCCTGCGCGTTGCCCTGGATGCCCTCGAGCCTCGCGCGCGCATCGAGCGAGCGCTGCGGGCCCCTCAGCTGGATCGAGGCTTTGACCTCCGTCCCTTGCGCGCGCGCCGTCGTCACCTCGACCTTCGGCGCGGAGAACTCGACGGCGAGCGTCTCGCTGCCGATGCGACCTTTCGCCGCCGCTGCAAAGCCGTCAAAGCCGAACGCCTGCCGCGCGGAATCGAGCCGCAGCGCGCCTGAAGCCTGCGCGCGCAGGTCCACCGCCGGGTTCTTGCCGGTCGCGCGAAGCGCAAGCGAGACTGGCCCCGGCTGCGCGCCGTCGAGCCGCCCGGTCTTCAGACTCGCCTCGACGACGTTCAGCTCCTGGCCGCTCGCCTCGTCGCGGAACGCTAGCTGCGCGCCCTCGACGCTCACCTCGGCAACCCGGACCCTCCAAGCGGCCTCGGTCTCCGGTCGCGGCCGCTCGCCGGGTTTTTCCGGCCCGGCGAGATCGGCGAAGTTGAAGCGGCCGTCCTTTCCTCGCACGACGTTCACCTTGAGCCCGGCGACCTTCAGCGCCTCGACCGCGACCTCCTTCGAGAGAAGCGGAACCACCCGCACCGCGACCTCGGCCGAATCGAGCGCGACGAATACCCGCTCGCTTCCGGGCTCGGTGAGCGTCGTCCTGCCGAGCGCGATCGCCGCGACCGGAAAGAGCCGCACCTGCGGCGTGCCCTCGATCGAAAGCGTGCGGTTCTTCTCCTTCATCGCGGCCTGAAGGCGCGCCTTGACGAAGTCGCCGTCCACGATCACGAAGACGGCGCCGAGCGCAACGAGCGAAAGGGCGAGCACGCCCCCCGCCGCATAGAGGAGGAGCCGAAGCGGCTTCACGCGGCGGTCCTTCTGGCGTTCGCGATGCCGAAAGGCACATGGCCTGTCGCCACATGCCGGCGCGCCGACTCCACGTGGCCGCGCTGGTCATCGAAGTAGAAATCCGGCTCGAACGCCTTGAGGAACGCGCCCTTGTCGAGCCCGCCGAGAAACATCGCCTCGTCCACGCTGATGTTCCAGTTGATCAGCGTTCTCACCGCGCGCTCGTGCGCCGGCGCGCTGCGGGCCGTGACGAGCGCCGTGCGGATGCGCATCGGGGTGTCGGTGCCCGCCGCCTGTTGCAGGCGGTGTAGCGCCTCGAGCAGCGGCTTGAACGGCCCGGGCGGCAGGGGCTTGAGCGCGTGCGCCTGCTCGTGGCGCGCGAACGCATCGAGGCCATCGCGCTGAAAGACCCGCTCGGCTTCGTCGGAAAAGAGCACCGCATCGCCATCGAATGCAATGCGCACTTCGTCGGCGTGGCGCGAGGCGGCCTGCGCCGACTCCGGCACCACGCGCGCGGCCGGGAAGTTCGATTCGAGCGCCCGCATCACATCGTGCTCGTTCGCCGAAAGAAAGAGGTTCGCCCGCAGCGCTTCCAGGTACCGGTACGGCTCGCGCCCGCGGGGAAAAACCCCGCGCTCGAGGCGCAGGCCCGCGCGCTCGGCCGAGCGGAACACCCGCAGGCCGGAAACCGGGTCGTTCTTCGAAAGAATGACCACCTCGACACGCTGCGCCTCGGGCGTGTTGAAGGCGAGGAGCTTTTTCACGAGCGCGAACGCGACCCCGGGCTTCGCGGGCTCCTCCAGCCGCGAGAACTGAAGCTCGATGTAGGCGCGCTCACCCTCGGCCTCGAACACGCGGTTTTCTTCCTCGAAGTCGAAGAGCGCCCGCGAGGAGATCGCCACGACGAGCTTGCCCTCGACCGAGTAGGGCATCAGGCGGGGGCGCGGCAGGGGGTTGGAGCGGGTGATGGGAATCGAACCCACGTATTCAGCTTGGGAAGCTGATGTTCTGCCATTGAACTACACCCGCGCCATGGCGGAGATTGTATCATTCGCGTTGTGATACAGGTACTTGTCAACGGCGAGGCCCGGCGGTTCGACGCGCCGCTCGCGCTCGCGGAGCTTCTCGAGCGGATGCAGCTCGCCGGCAAGAAGATCGCGGTCGAGCGAAACGGCGAGATCGTGCCCCGCAGCGCGCACGGGCAGACGATGGTGCTCGACGGCGACCGGCTGGAAATCGTCGTGGCGGTAGGCGGCGGGTGAAGGACGACCCCCTCGTCATCGCGGGCCGGCGCTACACGTCGCGGCTTCTCGTCGGCACCGGAAAATACCGCGACTTCGAGCAGACGCGCGCGGCGATCGAGGCCTCCGGCGCAGAGATCGTCACGGTGGCGATCCGCCGCGTCAACATCGGGCAGGCGAAGGGCGAGCCCTCGCTCCTCGACTATCTGCCGCCTTCGCGCTACACCTATCTTCCGAACTCGGCCGGCTGCTACAGTGCCGAGGACGCGGTGCGGACGCTTCGGCTTGCGCGCGAGCTTCTGGACGGCCACGACCTCGTGAAGCTCGAAGTGCTGGGCGACGAGCGCACGCTCTACCCCAACATGCCCGAGACGCTCGCTGCGGCGAAGACGCTCGTGAAAGAGGGCTTCAAGGTGATGGTGTATTGCTCCGACGACCCGATCCAAGCGAAGATGCTGGAAGACGCCGGTTGCGTCGCCATCATGCCGCTTGCCTCGCTCATCGGCTCGGGCATGGGCGTGCTCAACCCCTGGAACCTTCAGCTCGTGATCGAGCGGGTGAGCGTCCCGGTCCTCGTCGATGCGGGCGTCGGCACGGCGTCGGACGCCGCGATCGCGATGGAACTCGGTTGCGACGGCGTTCTCATGAACACCGCGATCGCCGCCGCGAAAGACCCGGTGCGCATGGCGCGCGCGATGAAGCTCGCGGTCGAGGCCGGACGCGAAGCGTTCCTCGCCGGCCGCATGCCCAAGCGGTTCTACTCGGCGACCCCCTCGTCGCCCGTCGAAGGCACGATCGCCCCTTCCCGCGCGCGCGCCGCGTGACGGGCGACGCCTCCGGGCCGCCGATCTCCCGCCGCCCGATCCGCAGCTACGTGCTGCGGCAAGGGCGCATCACGCCGGCGCAGGCGCGCGCGCTGCGCGAGCTCTATCCGCGCTACGGCCTTCCTTTCACCGGCGAGCCGCTTGAGTTTGCCGCGGTCTTCGGGCGGCATGCGCCGGTGGTGCTCGAGATCGGCTCCGGCATGGGCGAGACCACCGCGGCGATCGCGGCCGCGCACCCGGATACCGATTTTCTCGCGGTCGAGGTCCACGCCCCCGGGGTCGGCGCGCTGCTCAACCGCATCGCTGCCCGCGGCCTCGGCAACCTGCGCGTCATCCGCCACGACGCGCTGGAAGTGCTCGAGCGCATGATCCCGGATGCGAGCCTTGCGGGCATTCACCTCTTCTTTCCCGATCCCTGGCCGAAAAAGCGCCACCACAAGCGGAGGCTCGTGCAGCCGGCGTTTGCGGCCCTCGCCGCGCGCAAGCTCGCCGCAGGCGGCTACCTGCATGCGGCGACCGACTGGGCGGACTACGCCGAGTGGATGCTCCAGGTGCTCTCGGCCGAGCCGCTTCTCGAGAACACCGCGAAGGGCTACGCGCCGCGCCCGGCCTGGCGAGCGCCGACCAAGTTCGAAGCGCGCGGGCTCGAACTCGGGCACCGGGTATACGACCTCGTCTTCCGCCGTCGCCGCGGCTGATCGAGCCGGCGCGCGATCGCCCGCAGCGACGCGCCTTCAGGGCAGAAAAAGCTGCAGCAGGTCGTTGAGGAACCTTCGACCGCGCCCGTTCGGGCGTACCGAGTGCAGATCGCGCTCGAGAAGGCCCCGCTGCTCGGCTGCCGCAAGGCCCGGCTCGAGCGCCGCCGCCGGCAGCCCCGTGCGCGCAGAAAAGAGGGTGATCGGAAAGCCCTCGGTGAGCCGCGCCGCATTAAGCATGAATTCGAACGGCAACTCCTTCGGCTCGACCGTGCGGTGCTCGATGGTACCCGCAGCCTCGAGGTACGCGCGCGGCTGTTTCGGCCGCTCGTGCCGGGTCACCCGGTCGGCGAGCGAGAGCTTGCCGTGCGCGCCGGCGCCGATGCCGCCGTAGTCGCCGAACGTCCAGTAGTTGAGGTTGTGGCGCGAACGGCGGCCCGGTCGCGCGAACGCCGAGACCTCGTAGTGCTCGTAGCCGGCGGCGCGGAGCGCTTCCTCGAGCGCGAGCTGCATGTCTGCGCAGGCGTCGTGCTCCGGAAGCGCGGGCGGCCGCGACCAGAAGGCAGTATTCGGCTCGATCGCGAGCTGGTAGAAGGAAAGGTGCGCCGGCGACCAGCCGAGCGCCTCGGCGACATCTCGCCGCGCCATCTCGAGCGTCTGGCCCGGAAGGCCGTACATCAAATCGAGGTTGACGTTGTCGAAGGCGTCCATCGCGAGCTCGATCGCCCGGCGCGCCTCCTCCGCCGAATGGATCCGGCCGAGCGCGCTCAGCATCGCGTCGTCGAAGCTCTGCACACCGAGCGAGAGCCGGTTGACGCCGGCGGCGCGATAGCCGGCAAAGCGCGCTGCGTCCGCCGTGCCCGGGTTCGCCTCGAGCGTCACTTCGGCGTCAGGGGAAAGCACCACGCGCGCGCGGATATCCGAGAGCAGCCGCCCGATCGCCTCGGGGGGAAAGAGACTGGGTGTGCCGCCGCCGAGATAGACCGAGATCACCCGCCGGCCCCAGACGAAGGGAAGGAGCGCTTCGAGATCCGCGACGAGCGCATCCACGTACTCTTTCACCGGCATCTCGCCCCTCGCCTCGTGCGAGTTGAAGTCGCAGTACGGGCACTTTCGCACGCACCAGGGGAAATGCACGTAGAGCGATAGCGGCGGCGGCTCCGAAAAGCGCACCCGCCACGGATGGACGACGCCGACGGTCGAGACTGCCGCCATCAGCCGCCCTCGCGCAGACGGGCGACGAGCCTTGCGAGCGCCTGCGCCCGATGGCTCAGGCGGTTCTTTTCCTCCGGCGCGAGTTCCGCTGCGGTGAGCCCCAGGTGAGGCAAAAGAAACAAGGGATCGTAGCCGAAGCCGTTCGCGCCGCGCGGCGCGCGCGCGATTTCGCCCGCCCAGCGCCCTTCGGCGACGAGCGGCTCCGGGTCCTCGGCGTGGCGCAGAAGGACCAGCACGCAGGTGTAGTGCGCTGCGCGGTCGTCTCGCCCGTAGAGCTCCGCGAGAAGCCGCGCGTTGTTTCTCGCGTCGCGCGCTTCGCGCGTGCCCTCGCGGCCTGCCCAGTAGGCCGAGTGCACGCCCGGCGCGCCGCCCAGCGCGGCAACGCAAAGGCCGGAATCGTCGGCGAGCGCAGGAAGGCCGGTCGCGCGCGCGCAGTGCCGGGCTTTCGCGAGCGCGTCCTCGACGAAGGTCGGATGGGGCTCGGCCGCTTCGAGGATGCCCAGTTCCGCCTGCGTGACGATCCGCACCCCGAGCGGCGCGAGCAGCGCGCCGATCTCGCGCGCCTTGCCGGGGTTGCTGGAGGCGAGAACGAGAGTTTCGAAGCGCTGCACGAACGGTGCGCGCGCAGGCGTCAGGCCCGCGTCGTCCCCGGTCTTTGACGGCGAAGCGTCCGCACGCCGGAGGGCATGGCAAGGAGCAGCACGTCCGCGGGCCGGCGCGCGAAGATCCCGTTCGTGACCACCCCGGGGATGTCGTTGATCTCGGACTCCATCTTCGGCGGATCGAGGATCGTGAGCCCGTGGCAGTCGAGCACGACGTGGCCGTTGTCGGTCTTGAAGCCGTCGCGCAGCACCGGATGCGCGCCGCGCTTTGCCATTTCGCGCGCGACGTAGCTTCGCGCCATCGGGATGACCTCGATCGGAAGCGGATATTTGCCGAGCACCGGCACGAGCTTCGATTCGTCGCAGATGCAGACGAACTGCTTCGCCACCTCGGCGAGAATCTTCTCGTGCGTGAGCGCCCCGCCTCCGCCCTTGATCATCGCGAGGTGCTCGGTGACTTCGTCCGCGCCGTCCACATAGACCGGCAGCTCGTCCACCTGGTTGAGGTCGAGCACCCGGATGCCGTGGCGCCGCAGACGCTCGGCGCTCGCGACGGAGGCCGCCACCGCACCCGCGATGCGATTCTTGAGCGGCGCAAGCAGGTCTATGAAGTGATTCACCGTCGAGCCGGAGCCCACGCCGATCACCGCGTCCTCGACCACGTACCTGAGCGCCGCCTGCGCGGCGAGGCGCTTGAGCTCGTCCTGGGTCATCGCGCCAAAGACCAGTCGGCGAGCGCCACGATCCGCCCGAGGGGCGCAGCTTTTCTCAGGTACCGCGCATCGGCGGTGACGAGCGTCGCGTCGTGCTCGAGCGCGACCGCGTGATACAGCGTGTCAAAGACGTGCTGCCCGAGCCGCGCAGCGAGATCGCTTGCCCGCTTGTACACCGCGGCGTCGGCCGCCACCGGAAATTCCATCGCGTCGAGCAGGTCCACCGCCTTCGCCGCCGCCGCCGGCCGCAGACGCGCGAGCACGGCGACGACCTCGGCCAGCCAGTGCGGCGGCTGGATCGCCGCCGCGTCGCCGCGGCCCAGCGCGCGCAGCACGTCGAGTGCGCGTTCCGCGTTCGCCTCCCGCGCCGGTTCCGGGAGGATCCACTTGACGGCGACGCTCGCGTCTATGACGAGCTTCAAGGTCGGCCTGCGGTGCGTGCGGCGCGCACGTCGCGCGCGTGTGCGGGCCGCTGCCGCGCGCGCAGCCGCAGAAGCGCGGCGACAGCGGCCGCGCGCCGCCGCTCGCGATCGCGCTCCTCGACCGCATGCCGCATCAGGCGCGCGATCACCGCGCTGCGGTTCTCGCCCCTGAAGGCGCGGTTGAACGCGCGTCTGACCTCCTCGGGCACGCTGAAATTCACCGTCGCCATCGCGATCC
>JAOAFL010000054.1 GCA_026416295.1 Burkholderiales bacterium
GAGCGCTCGCGAAGCGCCGAGCTGGGCCTGCAGTACGCCGCCGGCCCGCACCTTGCGCGCGCGGTCGCCTTCCGCTCGAAAATCCTCGACCTCATCGGCGGGTTTCCGATCGCGAACGTGAACGAGGCCGACATCGACGGGCTGGAACTCTCCTACCGTGGGGTGCTCTGGGGAATGGAGGTGCGGGCGAGCCTCACGCTCCAGGACCCGGTGCAGAGGACCGCCGCCGGCGAGGCGCAGCTCATCCGACGCGCGAAGAGCTTCGGCAGCCTCGCGCTGGGGAAGTCGTGGGGCTCCTGGCGCGTGTCGGCGGAACTGGTCGCGGCCGGCCGGCGCTTCGACAATCACATCACCGCGTTTCCGACACAGCGGGTGGAACTGCCCCGCTACGAGGTCTTCAACGCGGTCGCGGAATACCGGTTCTCGCGCGAGACCTCGGCGTACGCGCGCCTCGACAACGTATTCGACCGCGACTACTCGCTCGTCCACGGCTACAATACCGAGGGGCGCAGGCTGATCGCCGGTCTGCGCCACGAGTTCTAGGAGGAGGTGTCGCATGCGGCGGCTTCGTTTGTCTTCGCGCGAGCTGGCTACTGCGGCTGCGCTTGCCGCGCTCATGGCGGCGACGCGTTACAAGCATGGCGGCGCAGGCCTCGGGCTTCCGGATGCGACGCTCGCCGTCTTCTTCCTCGGCGGACTCGCGCTCGGGGCGGCGTGGCTCTTTGTCGCCTTCCTCGCCGAGGCGGCGCTCATCGACTGGCTCGCGATCGCGGTCGGCGGAACGAGCGACTGGTGCGTGACAGCGGCCTACGTTTTTCTGATTCCGACCTACGGCTGTCTCTGGGCGGCGGGCGCCTGGTGCGCGCGCCGCGCGCGCGGCGAGCCGCGCGACTGGGCAAGGCTTGTCGGGGCGCTCGCCGCCTCGACGGCGCTTGCGTTCTTCATCTCGAATGCGAGCTTCTACGCCTTCTCCGGCTACTTCGACGGGCTCGCGCCGAAGGAATACGCGCTTCGCGTGGCGAAGTATTTCCCGCCCTATGCGGCAGGCGCCGCCTTCTATGTCGCGCTCGCCCTTGCCGTCGCGGCGCTCATCGAGCGCCTTTCGCACTCGCCGACGCGGCCCGCCGCCCGCTGAGCCTTGCGCGCGCTGGCGGCCCGCGCCGCCGCGCCCTCGAGCGGCGCTTTCGCCGTGACCGACGGTCTTCCCTCGCGCATCGTCTGCCTCACCGAGGAGACGACCGAAACGCTCTACCTCCTCGGCGAAGAGCATCGCATCGTCGGCATCTCCGGCTACACAGTGCGCCCGGCGCGCGCGCGGCGCGAAAAGCCGCGCGTCTCGGCGTTCCTCGATGCGCGCACCGACAAGATCCTCGCGCTCGAGCCCGACCTCGTGATCGGCTTTTCCGACCTCCAGGCCGACATCGCGCGCGAACTGATCCGCGCCGGGCTCAACGTGCTCGTCTTCAACCAGCGCACGGTCGAGGAGATCCTCGCGATGATCCGCACGCTCGCGGCGATCGTGGGGGCCGCCGAGCGCGGCGAGCGGCTGGTCGCCGAGCTTCGCGCGGGGCTTGCGGACATCCGCAGCCGTGCGGCCTCCTTCGCGGTGCGGCCGCGGGTCTATTTCGAGGAGTGGGACGAGCCGATGATTTCGGGGATCGGCTGGGTGTCGGAACTCGTCGCGATCGCAGGCGGCGAGGACGTGTTTCCGGAGCGCGCGCGCAAAGCGCACGCCCGCGAGCGCATCGTCGCCGATCCGGACGAGGTCGTGCGCGCGCAGCCCGACATCATCCTCGCTTCCTGGTGCGGTAAAAAGGTGCGCGCAGAGCGCATCGCCGCCCGGGCTGGCTGGGCCGCGATCCCGGCGGTGCGCGAAGGATGGATCCGCGAGATCAAGTCGGCGGAAATCCTTCAGCCGGGGCCTGCGGCGCTCACCGACGGCGTACGGCGCATGCACGAGATCTTCGCCGAGTGGGCGCATTCGCGCCGGCACGCCGCCGCGCAGCCCGCCTGAAGGGCGCGGGTGGCCATGCGCGTCATCCTCTCCTGGTCGAGCGGCAAGGACAGCGCCTGGGCGCTCGAAGTGCTGCGCGGCGATCCGGAGGTCGAGATCGCGGGGCTCGTGTGCACGCTGAACGAGGCCTTCGACCGCGTCGCGATGCACGGGGTTCGCCGCGCGCTCGTCGAGGCGCAGGCGCGCGCGGCGGGCCTGCCGCTTCGCCTTCTGCCGCTTCCCTGGCCGTGCTCGAACGAGACGTACGAAGCGGCGATACGCGCGTTCGCGTGCGAGGCGGCGCGCGAAGGCGCGACGCATCTTGCCTTCGGCGACCTTTATCTGGAAGACGTGCGCCGCTACCGCGAGCGGCTGCTCGAGGGCACGGGCCTTCGCCCGCTCTTTCCGCTCTGGGGTCGCGAGACGCGCGCCCTCGCCGCGGAAATGACCGCCGCGGGCCTTCGCGCCTGGATCGTGTGCGTCGATCCGCGGCAGGCGCCGCGCGAATGGGCCGGACGCCTCTACGATCCGGCGTTCGTCGCGGCGCTTCCGCCCGCGGTGGATGCCTGCGGCGAGCGCGGCGAGTTCCACACTTTCGCGTTCGCCGGACCGATGTTTTCCGCGCCGGTCGCTGCGCGCGCGGGCGAGACGGTCGAGCGCGACGGCTTCGTCTGGGCCGATCTGCAGCCCGACCCCGGGGGCGCATGCCCGTGCTAGACTGCGACGCGTACACATACGGAGGTGTACGATGCGGACGAACATCGTGCTCGACGACAGGTTGGTGCGGGAAGCGATGCGGCTCGCCGGGGCGCGGACGAAGCGCGAAGCGGTGGATCTGGCGCTGCGGCGTCTGGTGCAGAGCGCTCGGCAGCGCCGGCTGCTCGAATTGTTCGGAACCGGCGGCGTGCGCCGGAACTACGACTACAAGAAAGCGCGCGCGGCGCGCTGATGTACCTGGCCGATACCTCGGTATGGGTCGATTTTCTGCGCGGCGTCGAGACCGCTCGCGTGAGCGCGCTGAAGCGGCTGCTCGCAGGCGACGATATCGTCGGCGTGGCCCCGATCATCGTGCAGGAAATCCTCCAGGGCGCCGATTCGGAGGCGCGCTTCGAGCGATGGCGCCGCTACTTCGCGGGGCTCGCCTGCTACGCGCCCGCCGATCCGCTTGAGGCCCATATCGCCGCCGCCCGCCTCTATCAGGCCTGCCGGCGCGCCGGAAAGACACCCCGGAGCAGCAGCGACTGCCTGATCGCGCGCATCGCGATCGAGCATCGCCTGGTTCTGCTGCACGATGATCGAGACTTCGACGCGATCGCGAGCGTGACGAAGGATCTGCGCATTTATCCCGCCCGGTAAGTGCGCGGGCGCCCGATGGTATTCTGCGGCGGATGGTGAAGGACGCCGTCCCGCTCGCCTCGGTCGCGCGCGTGCTCGTCGTGAAGCTCCGCCATCTCGGCGACGTGCTGCTCGCCGCGCCGGTTCTTTCGGTTCTCAAGGCGCGCGCGCCGGGCGCCGAGATCGACGCGCTCGTCTACGACGACACCGCGCCGATGCTGAGGCGTCACCCGGCGCTTGCGCAGTTGCACACGGTCGGCAGGCGCTGGCGCAAGGCGTCGATCCCGGTGCGGCTGCGCGCCGAGTGGTCGCTTTATGCGGCGCTCGCGGCACGGCGCTACGACCTGCTCGTTCATCTTTCCGGGCATTGGCGCGGTGCATGGCTTGCGCGGGTTCTTGCGCCCGCGTATTCCGTCGCGCCGATCGTCCCCGGACGCGGCGCGCTGTGGGCGAGGAGTTTCACGCACCTTTACCCGGTCGTCGGCGGCGGCCGGCGCCATCAGGTGGAGCTCAACCTCGACGCGTTGCGCCGCATCGGTATCCAGCCGCAGCCCGAGGAGCGGCGCGTGCGTTTTCTGCCAGGCCCCGAGGCCGAACGAAGCGTCGAGGCGCTGCTGGCCGAGCACGGCCTCGAGGTCGGAGCGTTCGTCCACATGCATCCGGCCTCGCGCTGGCGCTTCAAGTGCTGGCCGGCAAAACAGAACGCCGAGCTCCTCCTTCGGCTCGCCGCCGAAGGCCATCGCGTGGTGCTCACCTCGGCGCCGGAGAAGACCGAAACCGCCTTCGTCGGCGAGATCGCCGCGCTCGCGGAAGGGCGCGCGGTCAACCTCGCCGGCCGCCTCACGATCGAGGAGCTCGGGGCGCTCGTTGCGCGCGCGCGGCTCTTCATCGGCGTCGACTCGATGCCGATGCATCTTGCGAGCGCGATGGGCACGCCGACCGTCGCGCTTTTCGGCCCGAGCGGCGAGCGCGAGTGGGGCCCGTGGTTGACGGCGCATCGGGTGGTGACGAGCGACCATCCCTGCCGACCCTGCGGCTACGACGGCTGCGGCGGCGGCAAGGCGAGCGAATGCCTGACGACGATCCCGGTCGAGACGGTGCACGCCGCCGCCCGCGCGCTGCTCGATTAGGCGGGCGGCGGTGCGGCTTGCGCTCGTGCGGCAGCGCTATAACCCGTTCGGCGGGGCGGAGCGCATCGTCGAGCGGGCGTTGCCCGCGCTCGCTCGCGCCGGGATCGAAGTCACGCTGATCGCGCGGCAGGCGGGCGGCTGGGGCGGCGGCGCGCAGCGGGTGCTGACGGTCGACCCGTTCTATGTCGGAAGCCTCTGGCGCGACGCTTCGTTCGCGCGCGCGGCGCGCCGCGCCTGGCGCGAGGGCGGCTTCGACCTCGTGCAGTCGCACGAGCGCATCCCCGGCTGCACCGTCTACCGCGCGGGCGACGGCGTGCACCGCCACTGGCTCGCGATCCGCCGCGCGGCGGCGCGGCCCGCCGAGCGGCTCGCGCTCGCGCTCGACCCATACCACCGCTACGTCTGCGCGGCCGAGCGGGCGATGTTCGCCGATTCGCGCCTGCGCGCGGTGATCTGCAACTCGCACATGGTGCGCGACGAGATCCGCGCGGGCTTCGGCGTCCCGCCCGAGCGGCTGCACGTCATCTATAACGGCGTCGATCTGGAGCATTTTCATCCGCGCGAACGCGCGCGGCTGCGCGAGCCGACGCGGGCGCAGCTCGGGCTGCGCGCCGGCGACGTTCTGTTCGTCTTCGTCGGCTCCGGGTTCTGGAGAAAGGGGCTCGATGCGGCGCTCGCGGCGCTCGCGCGCACCGGCCGCGACGAGTTCGCGCTCGCGGTCGCGGGGCGAGACCGGCAGGCTGCGCGCTTTGCGCGGCTTGCGAACGAACTCGGGGTCGCTGCGCGCGTTCGCTTTCTCGGCCCGCGCGAGGATGTGCGCCCGCTTTATGCCGCGGCCGATTGCTTTATCCTTCCGACCCGCTACGACCCGTTCCCGAACGCGGCGCTCGAAGCCCTCGCGATGGGCGTGCCGGCGATCGTCGGCGCGCGCTCGGGCGCGGCGGAGATCCTCGCGCCGGCTCGTACCGGATGGATCTGCGACCCCGCCGACCCGCAGGGCCTGGCGGACCTCATGCAGGAGGCGGCGCACGCGGCGCGCGGCATGCAGGCGGCGGCGCGCGCGCAGGCGGAGAACTTCGGAATCGAACGCATGACGGCGAAGCTCGTGTCGCTGTACGAGGCGCTCGCGTGAAGGCGGCGACGAGCGCCGCGCTCTATGCGCGGCTGCTTTCCTACGTGCGCCCGTACGCGCGGGCGTTCGCGGCGGCGGTGCTCGCAATGGTCGCGGCGGCGGCGACCGAGCCGCTCTTTCCGGCGCTGATGAAGCCGCTTCTCGACGGCGGCTTCGGGGCGGGCGGCGCGCCCCAGTGGCCGCCCGCGCTCTTTGCCGCGGCGCTCGTCGGGATTTTCGTTCTGCGGGGGCTCCTCACCTTCGGCTCTTCGTATCTCCTCGCCTGGGTCGAGCACCGGGTGGTGCTCGACCTGCGCCGCGAGATGTTCGCGCGGCTCGTGCGCTTTCCGGCGCGCTTCTTCGACGAGCACAGCTCGGGGACCGTGCTCTCCAAGGTCGCCTACGATGTGCTCGGGGTCACCAACGCGGCGACGAGCGTCCTCACCGTCGCGGTGAAAGACTCGATCGCGGTGGCGGGGCTCCTTGCCTGGATGCTGTGGCTCGACTGGCGGCTGACGCTGATCGCGCTTGCGGTCGGCCCGCCGATCGTCGTCCTGGTGCGGCTGCTCTCGCAGCGGCTGCGGCGCATGACGCGCGAGACGCTCGCCGCGACCGGCGAGCTCGTGCACGTGCTCGAGGAGGCGATCGGGGGCCACAGGGTGCTCAAGGTCTTCGGCGGCGAGGAGTACGAACGCGAGCGCTTCGAGCGCGCCGCCTCGCGCGTGCGCGGCTTCCAGATGCGCTACACGGTGGCCGCGGCGCTCACGACGCCGGTGACGCACGTGCTCGCGGCGACCGCCCTGGCGATCATCGTCTATATCGCCCTCGGCGCCGCCGCGGCCGAGCGGGTGACGGTGGGCGAATTCGCGTCCTTCATCACCGCGATGCTGATGCTGCTTGCGCCGCTCAAGCGCCTGACCGAAATCAACGCGCCGCTACAGCGCGGGCTCGCCTCGGCCGAAAGCGTCTTCGGCCTGCTCGACACCCCCGTCGAGGAAGACCGCGGAACGGTGGCGCTCGGGCGCGCGCGCGGCGAGATCCGCGTCGAGAACGTGCGATTCACGTACGCGACGCGCACCCAGCCGGCGCTCGACGGCGTGAGCCTTCACGTGCGCCCGGGCGAGACCGTGGCGCTCGTCGGCGGCTCGGGCGGGGGAAAAACCACGCTCGTCAGCCTGCTGCCGCGCTTTTACGTGCCCGACGCCGGTCGGATCCTTCTCGATGGCCACGACCTGCAGTCGCTCACGCTCGCCAGCCTGCGCGCCAATCTCGCGCTGGTGTCGCAGGACGTGGTGCTCTTCAACGACACGATCCGCGCGAACATCGCCTACGGCGCGATGCAGGGGGCGAGCGAAGCCGAGGTGCGCCGCGCGGCCGAGGCCGCGCACGCGATGGAATTCATCCGCGAGACGCCACGGGGGCTCGATACCCTGATCGGCGAGAACGGCATGCGGCTCTCGGGCGGGCAGCGCCAGCGGCTCGCGATCGCGCGCGCGCTGCTCAAGAACGCGCCGGTCCTGATCCTCGACGAGGCCACCTCGGCCCTCGACTCGGAGTCCGAGCGGCTCGTGCAGGAGGCGCTCGAGACCCTCATGCGCGGGCGCACGACGATCGTGATCGCCCACCGGCTCTCGACGGTGGAGCGCGCCGACCGCATCGTCGTGCTCGAGCGCGGCCGCATCGTCGAGGAGGGCACGCATACGGAACTCCTTTCTCGCGGCGGCGCCTACGCGCGGCTCTATCGGCTGCAGTTCCAGGAGCCGGCGGCGTGAGCCCGCAGGCGCTCAGGATCGTGCACACCGAGTCCTCGCTCGGCTGGGGCGGGCAAGAGATCCGCATCCTGCTCGAGGCGCGCGGGCTGATCGGCCGCGGCCACGACGTGCGGCTGCTCTGCGCGCCCGAGTCGCGCATCCTCGTCGAGGCGCCGAACTGGAGCGTGCCCGCCGAGGCGCTGCCGATCGCGAGGAAGCGCGTCGCCGGCCTGCGCGCGCTCCTCGAGTGGTTCCGCGCGCACCGCGCCGACGTCGTCTGCACCCACAGCTCGACCGATTCGTGGCTCGCGGCGCTCGCGCTCCTTGCGCTCGGACGGCCGGCGCCGATCGTGCGCATGCGCCACATCTCGGCGCCGGTGCCGCGCGATCCGATGACGCGCTGGCTCTATACGCGCGCCTGCGCGCGCATCGTCACCACCGGCGAGGCGCTGCGGCGCGCACTCATCGAGCGCAACCGCTTTCCGGCCGGGCAGATCGTTTCGGTGCCGACCGGAATGGACGCCGGGCGCTTCCGGCCCGGGGACCGCGCCGCCGCCCGCGCCGCGCTGGGGCTGCCGACCGAGGGCATTCTGGTCGGCATCGTGGCGACGCTGCGAAGCTGGAAAGGGCACCGCGATCTCGTCGAGGCGGTCGCGCGTGTGCCCGAGTCGGTACGGCTCGTCATCGTCGGCGACGGCCCGCAGCGATCGGCGATCGAGACGCAGGTCGCCCGACGTGGGCTCGGCGCGCGCGTCGTGATGGCGGGCGATCAGGCCGATGTGCTGCCGTGGCTTCGCGCGCTCGACATCTTCGCGCTACCCTCCTACGCGAACGAGGGCGTGCCGCAGGCGCTCATCCAGGCGATGCTGGTGGAACTTCCGTGCGTGACGACGGCGGTGGGCGCGATCGGCGAGATCGCGGAACACGAGCGCACCGCGATCGTGGTGCCGCCGCGCGATCCGCAGGCGCTCGCAGAGGCGATCGCGCGCCTTGCCGCCGACCCCGAGCGCCGGCGCGCGCTCGGCGCGGCCGCCCGCCGGCGCTGCATCGAGGACTACGCGCTCGAGCGCATGCTCGACCGGATGGAAGCGATTTACCGCGAGGTGGCGCGTGCCTAGCCGGGTTGCGGCGCGCGCGCGGTTACTGCCGCGGGCGCTCGTGCGGCGCTTTGCCGCCCGCCGCAGCCGCCCGAAAAAGCCGGCGAGCATGCTGGTTGCGCACAACCTGCTTCTCGGCGATACGCTGATGCTGACGCCGCTTCTCGCAAAGCTTCGCGAACGCTATCCGGCGGCGCGCATCGCGATGACGGTGAAGCCGCCGATCGCGCTGCTCTATGCGGGGCGGCCCTTCGGGGTGGAAGCGATCGCAGTGGACCTGCGCGAGCCGCGGACGCTCGATCCGCTCTTTCAAGACGACGGGTTCGACCTCGCGTTCGTTCCCGGCGACAACCGCTACAGTTGGCTTGCGGCGGCGGCCGGTGCGCGTTGGATCGTCGCGCACGCGGGCGACCGGCCGGCTTACAAGAGCTGGCCGGCCGACGAGCTGCGGGCTTATCCCGATGCACCGGGTGCGTGGGGCGATATCGTGGCAGGGCTTGCCGACGGCCCGCCGCCGCGGCCGTACGCCCCCGCCGACTGGCCGGATCCTCCGCATGCGCCGTTCGATGTGCCGGCGGGGCGCTATGCGGTGCTGCATGTGGGGGCGAGCTCTCCGCTCAAGCGCTGGCTTCCGGAGAATTGGCGCACGCTCGCGGCGGCGCTGCGCGCCGACGGCTTCGAGATCGTCTGGAGCGCGGGCGCGGGCGAGGAAGAAGCGGTCGCCGCGGCCGATCCCGCGCGCGAGCACCCCTCGTACGCCGGCCGGCTCGACCTGGCGCAACTGTGGCACCTCGTGAAGCGCGCTTCGCTCCTCGTTTCGCCCGACACCGGCATCGCGCACCTTGGCCGCATCGTCGGCACGCCGACGGTGGCGCTCTTCGGCCCCGGCTCGGCGCTCCTTTGCGGCGCGGGCGAGTTCTGGCGGAACGCTCCCTTCCGAGCGGTGACCGTCGAGCCGTTCCCGTGCCGCGACCAGCGCAGTCTCTTCAAACGCGAAATCGCCTGGGTGCGGCGCTGCGCCCGCACGCTCGCCCAATGCTCGGCCCCGCGCTGCATGCATGCGATCGGCGTCGAGCAGGTGTGGGAGGCGGTGCGCGCGTTGCACGCGAAGGTCGGCCGGGCCTCGGCATCGTGAGCGCCGCTCGTTTCCCGCCGCCGCGCGTTCGGCCGGACACGCCGGGCGCTGCGCTTGCGCCGATGCGCTCGGGCGCCGAGCGTTCTTCGCTGCGCGAGGCGCGGTATCCCGCTGAGTTGGCGCTCCTCGTGTCCCTCGCGCTTTTCCTGCCGCTTCTCGAAGCGCCGAAGAATCTCGCCTGGCTCGCGTACGTGGGCGTCTGGCTCTGGAATCGCGCGCGGGCGCGCGACTTCGGCGGCCCCTGGGACCTGTGGGACACGCTGATCGCGCTCTGGATCGCCTCGGGCTATCTGGTCGCCGCGTTCGCGCCGTTCGACCATGCCGAGTGGAAAGGGGCGAACGATCTTCTGCGCTACGCGAGCATCCTGTGGCTGGTCAAGCGCGGCGGCTATTCGGTGCGCGAGCTGCGTTGGGTGCTCGGCGCACTCGTCCTTTCGGCGCTCGCTGCAGCGGCGCTCGGCTTTTGGAAATACTGGCCCGCGATCCGCGCAGGAACCGGCTCCGCGCTGCAATTGCGATCGGTCGGGCACGTCAACCACAGCGCGATCTACCTCGCGATCGTGCTCGGGGCCTGCACCGCCTGGATTTTCGCGCGCTGGCGCGCGTGGACGACCGCGCAGCGCGCGGCGGCGCTTGCGGCGGACGGTTTCCTCCTCGTTTCGCTTCTCGTTACCGCAAGCCGCGGCGCGATCGCTGCCGGGCTTGCGACCTGCCTGCTCGTCGCTGCCGCCTGGTGGCCGCGCTCGCGCGCGCCGCTCGTCGCGACGCTTGCCGCCGCGGCGCTCGCCGCCGCCGCGCTCTTCGCGATGCGCGCCGAGGTGGTGCGAAAACACGAGGCGCTTGCGGCATCCGACGACATCCTCAACGTTCGCGACCGGATCTGGCGCACCGGCCTTGCCGCGTGGGAGCACTACCCGTGGTTCGGGGTCGGGATGAGCAACTACAGCCTCATCCGCCCCGAAGACCTCGGCGCCCGGTACGCCGAGACCGGTCGAGCGTTCGACGCGACGCGCTACATCCAGAGTGCGCACGGGCACAACCTGTTCGTGAACGCGCTCGCGGAGCGCGGCGCGGTGGGCGCGGGCGTGCTTTTCGCGGTGCTCGCTGCCTGGCTCGTATGGCTCGCGCGGCTGCGTCCGCGCGCCGATTCGTCCGACGACGCGTGGCTGCTGTGGGGCGCGGCGGCGAGCGGCGGGCTGGTCACCGTCCTCGCAGGCCTCGTCAACACGACGCTACATCACGAACACGGCATCCTCGCCGCGCTGCTTCTCGGGCTCTGGCTGTGCAGTCTGACTCGCCGCGCCTCCTGATCCTCCGGCGCGACAACATCGGGGATCTGGTTTGCACCACGCCCCTCATCTCAGCGCTGCGCGCCCGGCTTCCGCGCGCGTGGATCGGGGCGTTCGTCAATTCCTACAACGCTGAAGTGCTCGCGCGGAACCCCGCGCTCGACGAACTCTTCGTCTACGAGAAGCGCAAGCACCGGACGAGTAGCTTGCTGAAGCTCGCGCTCGATCGCATGCGGCTTCTCGCGCGCATCCGCCGCGAGCGGCTGGATGCGGTGCT
>JAOAFL010000065.1 GCA_026416295.1 Burkholderiales bacterium
GCAGGATTCCGCCCGAGGCGCCGCCGGGCAGGTAGGCGTTGAACTCGTGGCCGTCCTGCATGCCCCCGCAGTATTCCTCGATCAGCTCGCGGGCGGTGATCCCCGCCGGCGCAAGGTGCACGCCCGGCTTCTTGACGCGCCCGGACACCGAGAACGCGCGCAGCCCTTTGCGGCCGTGGCGACCGTGGCCGGCGAACCACGCCGCGCCCTTTTCCACGATCTCGCGCACCCAGTACACCGTCTCCATGTTGTGCTCGAGCGTGGGATAGCCGAAGAGGCCGACCTGCGCGACGTACGGCGGTCTGAGCCGCGGCATGCCGCGCTTGCCTTCGATCGATTCGATCATCGCCGACTCTTCGCCGCAGATGTAGGCGCCGGCGCCGCGCCGCAGGTGAATCGGCGGAAGCGCGCAGGGCGGATCGCGCCGCAGAAGGTCCAGTTCGCGCTCGAGCAGCGCGCGGCAGCCGGCGTATTCGTCGCGAAGGTAGATGTAGATCTCGCCCGCGCCGGCGCACCAGGCGGCAACGAGCATCCCTTCGAGAAACCGGTGCGGGTCGCGCTCGAGGAAATAGCGGTCCTTGAACGTGCCGGGCTCGCCTTCGTCGATGTTGACCGCCATCAGGCGCGGCGCAGGCTCGCCGGCGACGATGCGCCACTTGCGCGCCGCGGGAAATCCCGCGCCGCCCAGGCCGCGCAACCCCGCGTCCTCGACGATCTGGGTGATCGCCTCGCGCGTATGCCGGCCGGCGAGGCAGTCGGAGATCAGACGGTACCCGCCGCCTGCGCGGTACTCGGCGTAGCCGATCGCGCGCGGCACCGGACAGCGCGTTTCCCCGGCCCGCACCGCGCCGACCACCTTCTCCACCGTCGCGCTGCCGACCGGATTCTGGTGCACCACCGCGACCGGCGCTTCGTCGCAGCGACCGACGCAGGGCGCAGCGAGCACCCGCACTTCGCGCCCGAGCGCAGCCGGCAGCCGCGCGAGCAGCTCGCGCGCGCCCGCGAGTTCGCAGGAAAGCGAATCGCACACCCGCACCGTGAGCGCGGGCGGCGGCGCTTCGCCCTCCTTCACCACGTCGAAGTGATGATAGAAAGTCGCGACCTCGAACACTTCCGCCTGCGACAGGCGCATTTCCTCGGCGAGCGCGGCGAGGTGCCGCGCCGAGAGGTGTCCGTAGCGGTCCTGCAACCGATGCAGGTGTTCGACGAGAAGGTCGCGCCGCCGCGGGGCGTCGCCGAGCAACGCCCGGACCTCCTCGCGCGCCTGCGGCTCGACCGTTCTGCCCTTCGGGGTCGGGCGAACCCGGGTCCTCAGCTCCATGCGCGCATTATGGGCGCGCCGCGCCGCCGCGACGCTTGACTGCGGTCAAGCGCCGAATTACCCCCGCCAGAAGGCGGGTGTCGCGAGCACGAACACGGTGAGCAGCTCCAGCCGACCGAGCAACATCGCGACGGTGAGGATCCATGTCTGAAAATCCGAGAGCACCGCGTAGGTACTCGTCGGCCCGACCGCGGCAAGTCCCGGGCCGACGTTGTTCACGCACGCCGCCGCCGCCGACAGCGCGGTGAGGAGATCGAGGCCGGTGGCGGTGAGGAGGAGCGTGATCGCGGCGATCGTGACGCCGTAGACGAGCATGTAGGCGAGCACCGCGAAGATGATGCGGTTCTCGACCACTTGCCCGCCGAGCTTGACCGGTGTCACCGCGCGCGGATGGATCAGCCGCTCGAGCTCGCGGCGCGCCTGCTGCAGCATCAGCAGCGCGCGCATCATCTTGATGCCGCCGCCGGTCGAACCGGAGCAGGTGGCGAAGGCCGAGATAAAGAGCATCCAGAGCGGCGCGAACACCGGCCAGGCGGCGTAGTCGGCGCTCGAGTACCCGGTGGTGGTCGCGACCGAGACCACGTTGAAGGCCGCATGGCGCAGCGCCTGCGTCCAGTCGCTGCCGTCCTCGCAGGCGAGCACCAGCGCGACCGCCGCGACGCTCGCGGCGACGAGCGCGAGAAACCAGCCCGCCTCCGCGTCGCGGCGGTACGGGGCGACGCTCGTCCGGTAGACGGCGGCAAAGTGCGTCGCGAAGCTCACGCCCGCAAGGAGCATGAAGGCGATCGCCGCGGCCTCGAGCGCGGGCGAGTTCCAGTGCGCGAAGCTCGCGTCGTGCGAGGAAAAGCCCCCGAGGCTGAGCGTGCTGAAGGCGTGCATCGCGGCATCGAGCCAATCCATGCCGAGCGCCCGGTAGACGAGCGCGCAGGCGGCGGTGAGCCCGGCGTAGACGAGCCACAGGCCCTTCGCGGTCTCGGCGATGCGCGGCGTGAGCTGCGCCTCCTTCATCGGCCCGGGCGTCTCGGCCTTCAGCAGTTGCCGCCCGCCGACGCCGAGCAGCGGCAGCACCGCGACCGCGAGCACGATCACGCCCATGCCGCCCAGCCACTGCAGCGTGCAGCGCCACAGGTTGATCGACGGCGGCAGCGCGTCGAGCCCCGAAAGCACGGTGGCGCCGGTGGCGGTGAGTCCCGACATCGCCTCGAAATAGGCGTCGGTGAACGAGAGCGCCGGCAGGTAGGCAAGAAGCGGTAGCGCCGCAAAGCCCGGCAACACCGTCCAGACGAGCGCGACGAAGAGAAACCCCTCGCGCGGTCGAAGCTCGCCACGGCGACCGCGCGTCGCCGCCCAGCCGAGCGCGCCCGTGCCGGCGGTCGCCGCGAGCGCCAGGTCGTAGGCGCGCTCGGCGCCGTCGGCGAGCGCGTGCGCGAGTACGAGCGGCGCGAGCATCGCGCCGGCGAAGCCGAGCAGCACCACCGACACCAGATGGACGACGACCGCGAGCCGCAACGCGCGCCCCGCTACAGGTAGCGCGGGCTCACCTGGAACAGCCGCTCGACGCGCGCGAGATCGCGCTTGTCGGCGACGAACACGATGACGTGGTCCTCGGGCTCGATGCGCGTGTCGTGGTGCGCCATCAGCACCTGCTCGCCGCGCACGAGCGCCCCGATGCGCGCGCCGTGCGGAAGCTCGACCTCCTCGACGCGCCGGCCGGCGAGGCCCGAAGACTCGCGGTCGCCGTGCACCACCGCCTCGAGCGCCTCGGCCGCGCCGCGGCGCAGGCTGTGCACTGCGACCACGTCGCCGCGGCGCACGTGCGCGAGCAGCCGGCCGATCGTCGCCTGCGCGGGCGAAATCGCGATATCGATCCGCTCGCCCTGCACCAGATCGACGTAGCTGCGCCGGTTGATGAGAGTCACCACGCGGCGCGCGCCCATGCGCTTGGCGAGCAGCGAACTCATGATGTTGTTCTCGTCGTCGTTCGTGACCGCGATGAAAAGATCCATGTCGGCGACCGCCTCCTCGGCGAGCAGCTCCTCGTCGGTCGCGTCGCCCGAGAGCACGAGCGCCCGCTCCACCCGCTCGGCGAGCACCTCGCAGCGGCGCTTGTTGTGCTCGATCACCTTGACGACGTAGTCGCGCTCGAGCGCGCGCGCAAGCCGCTGGCCGATGTTGCCGCCGCCGGCGATCATGATGCGCTTGACCGGCCGATCGAGCCGCCGCAGCTCGCGCATCACGCGCCGGATGTCGGTCGAGGCGGCGAGGCAGAACACCTCGTCGCCCGCCTCGATGACCGTGTCGCCCTCGGGCATCACCGCGCGGTTGCCGCGGAAGATCGCGACGATGCGCACGTCGCTCGCGGGAATGTGCCGCCGGATGTCGCGGATCGGATGACCGACGAGCGGCCCGCCCTCGAAGGCGCGCACCGCCACCAGACTGACCCGGCCTCCGGCGAAGTCGAGCACCTGAAGCGCCTCGGGGAACTCGACCAGCTTCACCAGGTAGTCGGTGAGCACCTGCTCCGGACAGATCGCGAGGTCCACGTCGAAGCCCTCGCGCCCGAGCACCGCCTCGTTGTCGAGGAAGTCGGCGGCGCGCACCCGCGCGATGCGCCGCGGCACGTTGAAGAGCCGGCTCGCCAGACGGCAGGCGACGAGATTCGTTTCGTCCGACTGCGTCACCGCGATCAGCAGATCGGTGTCCTCGATGCCCGCCTCGCGCAGCACCGACGGGTGTGCGGCGTGTCCGGTGACGGTGCGCAGGTCGAGCCGGTCGGCGAGCATGCGCAGCCGCTGCGCGTCGATGTCCACCACCGTAATGTCGTTTCGCTCCGAGACGAGGCTTTCGGCCACCGTCGAGCCGACCTGACCCGCCCCGAGGATGACGATCTTCATCGCCGAGGCGGGCGCGCGCGCAGGCGGGCCGTGCGCACGCTCAGGCCGGCGCGACGGCGAGCGGAAGGCGCGTCATGCCGCGAAAGACGAGCGAGTCGTGCCATTCGATGGCCTCCTCGGGCACCGCGAGCGCGATCTCGCGCCAGCGGCGCAGCACCGCCGGAATCGCCACCTGCGCTTCGAGCCGCGCGAGCGGAAAGCCGAGGCACAGGTGCGGCCCGAATCCGAACGCGAGATGCGCCGGCCCGCCGCGCTCCAGCCGCAGCCGGTCGGGTTCATCGTAGACCTCCGGGTCGCGGTTTGCGGCGTTCAGCATCAGAAACACCCGCTCGCCGGCCGCGAGCCGCCGGCCGCGCAACTCGTGCGCGACGGCGACCACGCGCACCTGCGCGATGCTCGGCCCGTCGTAGCGCAGCAGTTCCTCGACCGCCCGGGGCGCGAGCGCCGGCTGCGCGCGCAGCTTCGCCATCTCGCCGGGAAAACGCAGGAGCGCCGCCAGGCCGTTCGCGAGGAGATTCGTCGTCGTCTCGTGCCCGGCGAAAAGCAGAAGAATGCAGGTGGCGAGCAGCTCGTCCTCGCCGAGTCGATCGCCCTCGTGCTCGAGCCGAACGAGCGCGGAGAGCAGGTCGGCGCCAGGGGCGCGCCGGCGCTCGGCGATGAGCGCGGCGAAGAAGTCCGCCATCTCGGCGGCCGCGCGCTCGGCGCGCGCGTACTTGCCGCCTTCGGTGCGCGCGCTGCCGATGAACAGCGCCAATTCGTCCGACAGGCGCTTGACGCGCGCCAGTTCCTCCTCCGGCACCCCGAGCATCGCCATGACGACGAGCGCCGGCAGCGGCCCGGCGAAGTCGGCGACGAAGTCGATCTCGCGCCGGCCGTCGAGCCGGTCGAGCAGCCGCTCGACGAGCGCCTCGACCGCCGGACGCATCGCCGACATCGCCGCCAGGCTGAACACCCGGCCGGCGAGGCGCCGCAGCCGCGTGTGATCCGGCGGGTCGCGAAACACCATCCAGAGCGACAGATACCGCGCAAGGTGCGCGATGCGCGCCGCCTCCTCGCCCGCGAGCGCGGCGAAAAACGGCCGCAACCGGTCGGAGGACAGCCGCGCATCGAGGAGCGCCGCGCGAACGTCGTCGTAGCGGGTGAGCACCCAGCCCTTCAGCCGCGGGCTCCAGTGCACCGGATCCTCGGCGCGCAGGCGGGCGAGCATCGGGTACGGGTCGCGCCGGAACTCCGGCGACTCGGGGCGCAGGTCGAGCGGCGCGTCGGGCGGGCTGGGCGGCATCGGCGGCAATTATGCCCGCGCGTGCAGCCGCCCGGCGCTCGGGCTCAAGCGTCAGCGCCGAGCGCCCGCAGCGTCGCGCGCACGTCCGCGAGGTGCGGATTGAGCCGCAGCGCGCGCCGAAACGCAAGCAGCGCCGACTCGCGCTCGCCGTGCGCGCGCAGGATCTCGCCGAGGCCGGCGAGCGCGCCGAAGTGGCGCGGCTCCAGTTCCAGCGTCCTGCGGATCGCGGCGACGCTCTCGTCGTCGCGCTCGGTCATGTAGTAGAGGGTGGCGAGCTTGTTCCACGCCTCGGCCCAGCGCGGCCGCGCGCGCGCAAGCCGCACGAGACGCGTCTCGGCGATGTCGAAGCGGCGGGCAGCGAGGTCGGAGGCGGCGCGATCGAGCGCCGCCTCCGCCTCCTCGTGCCCGTCGTACATCCACGCGGCCCAGATCTCGTCCTCGACCGGGCGCGCCTCGGCCTCGCTCGGACACGCGGCCAGCCGTTCGAACAGCGCATCGAGCCGCGAGGGCAGCGTCGGCGCCGGCCGGCGTTCCGGCAGCCGCTCGACCAGGCGAAGCGTGTCCGCGTAGCGCATGCGCTACCATGAAGCTTACCGCAGGCAAGGAACCGCTCCGTGTGCCGCGCGCTCGCCTACCTCGGCCGACCCGTCCTGCTCGACGATCTGCTCTATCGGCCGGATTCGGCGCTCGTGCGCCAGAGCGTCATGCCGAAGATGCTGCGCCTGCTGAATCTGGCGGGCTTCGGCATGCGCGCCTGGGCGCCCGACTCCTTTGAACCGGCGAAGCCGTTCGCCTACG
Organism: Burkholderiales bacterium; assembly: GCA_026416295.1. Taxonomy (GTDB): domain Bacteria; phylum Pseudomonadota; class Gammaproteobacteria; order Burkholderiales; family SG8-39; genus RBG-16-66-20. The sequence goes on from JAOAFL010000065.1 coordinate 6,296, forward strand.
GCTCGACCGCGCTCCCGGTCTTCGACCGCAACCTGAAAAACCTCGCCGAAAAGGTGCGCGCCGCGTGCCTGCTCGCGCACGTGCGCGGGGTCGCCTACTCGCCCTCGGTCGACATCTCGCTCGCCAACGTCCACCCGTTTCAGTTCGACGGGGTGCCGTGGTGTCTCGCGCACAACGGCGATCTCGCGGGCATCCTCGACATGAAACCGCTCCTTGCGCCGCACATCCGGCCGGAATTCCGGCGCGCGATCCGCGGCTCGACCGACAGCGAGTGGATCTATGCGCTATTCGTCTCGCATCTGCCGGACCCGCGCGCCCCGGCGCGCGAGACGGAGGTGTTCGCCGCGCTCGAGGCGACGCTCGGCGCGATCCGCGCCGCGCGCGAAAAGCTCGGCATCGCGCTCGCGTCTTCGGTCAACCTGTTCATCGCGAACGGCACGCAGCTCGCCGCGCTGCGCTACGCGTTCGACTTCGGTTGCTACCGCACCGACGATCCGGCGGCGGTGCACGAAGCCGATCTCGCGTTTCTTTCGCTCTGGTACACGCTCGGCACCGACTACGGCCTGCACGAGGGCGAGTGGCGCATGACGGGCGGCGCGGAGAACGCCGACTCGATTCTCGTCGCCTCCGAGCCGCTCACGCGCGACACCTCGGCCTGGGTCGAGGTGCCCGAGTACGGCGCGCTCTTTGCCGAGATCCGCGACGGGCGGCCGCAGGTCGCCCTGCGGCTCATCGACTGACGCGGCGCTAGGCCGTCGGCGTCTGCACGATCTGGCCGGCGAGCGCGTCTTCGAGCGCCTCGGCCCGGCCGCGGGCCCGCTCGAGGCGCGCGTGCGCGATCAGGCGCGCAAGCTGCCGATTGGTGCGCGCGGTCGCGGCGAGCAGGCGCCGCGCGACCGCCTGCACGAACCGAACGCTCGCGACCGAATCGCCCTCGTAGAGCGCGCGCCACGCCGTGCTCGCGAGCGCGAGCACGCACGCTCCTTCGCGCACCCGCGCGCTCGCGCCGTGCGGCGCCTCGGCAAGCAGCGCGAGGTAGCCGACGAGCTCGCCCGGCCCGGCGATCGCGATCCGGCGCTCGCGCTCGCCGGCGCGCGCGAAAACCTCGACCGCCCCGCGCACGACGAGGTACGCCGCGCGCGCGGCCTCGCCCTCGCGGAAAAGCCACGCCCCGCGCTCCAGTTCGAGCGCTTCGCCGCCTGCGGCGACCGTCGCGATCGTCTCGGCATCGAACCCCTCGAAAAAAGCGAGCCGCGGCAGGAACGCGCGCCAATCGAACCCGGGGCGCCGCGCGCCGGCGAGGGCGTCGCCCTCGGGCGGCGCCGCCGTCGCCGGCCGCGCCTCGGGCGCCGGGCAGGCGGCGATGCGCGCGTTCAGCGCGCGCAGCCGCGCGGCGAGCGTCTGCACGATCGCGCGCTGCAGCGCGAGCGCCTGCGGATCGCGGCTCGCGACGAGCGCGCGGAAATCCTCGCGCGCGACGAACCAGCCCTCGACGCCGGTCAGCGCAACCACGCTCGCCGAACAGGTCCCGCGCTCGATCAACGCCGCCTCGCCGAACAGCTCGCCCGCGCCGAACCGCGCGACCGCGTGCACGCCGCCGCCCGGCAGCGCCACGCGCGCCTCGGCCTGGCCCGCGCCGATCAGAAACGCACCGCGCGAGGGCGCGCCCTGACGCACGAGTCGGTCGCCGGCGGCGTAGGACACCGCGCGTGCGACCGACACGAGCTTCGCGAGCGATTCGGCAGCGAACACGCGAAAGGCGCCTCCCGGCGCCGAGTGTACACTTCGGCGCTCGCATGAACGAACCTGCGCCGGCGGCGCGGCCGCCGATCGACGCCGAGCGTCTGCTCGCGATCGTCGCAGAGGTCGCGCGCGCGGCGCGCCCGGGGCTCGCGCCGGCGCCGACGCTCGATTCCTCGCTCGAGCGCGAGCTGGGACTGGACAGCCTCGCGCGCGTGGAGCTCGTGCTGCGTCTGGAACGCGCCTTCGGCGCGAGCCTGCCCGAGCAGGCGCTCGCCGCCGCCGAGACGCCGCGCGATCTGCTGCGTTTTCTCGCCGCGAGCGCCGGCCTCGCGCCGCGCGCCGCCGACACCGCGGTCGCGAGCCTTGCGCGCGCGGGCGGCGTGCGGCCGCCCGCGCACGCGCAGACGCTCGTCGAGGCGCTCGAATACCACGCCGAGCGCCAGCCCGAGCGACTGACGGTCCACCTCTACGAGGACGAGCGCGAGGTCCGGATCACCTACGGCGCGCTCTGGGGACGCGCCGTCGGCTACGCCGCGCGGCTCGCCGCCGCCGGGCTTTCGCCCGGCGATCGGGTGGCGATCATGCTGCCCACCTGCGCCGAATACCTCTACTGCTTCTACGGGGCGCTCATCGCCGGCGCGATTCCGGTGCCGCTCTATCCGCCGGCGCGGCTCTCGACGATCGAGGATCACATGACGCGCCACGTCGGCATCCTCCGGAGTGCCGGCGCGGCGATGATGGTCACGATTCCGGAGGCGAAAGCGCTCGCGTGGCTTCTGCGCGCGCAGGTCGAAACGATGCGCGCGGTGCTCGTGCCCGCCGACCTCGAAGGCGGCGGCCGTTACGTGCCGCACGCCGCACGCCCCGGCGACATCGCGTTCCTGCAGTACACCTCCGGCACCACGGGCAACCCGAAGGGCGTGGTGCTCACGCACGAAAACCTGCTCGCGAACGTGCGCGCGATGGCGACGGCGGCGCGCGCGAGCGACGAGGACGTGTTCGTGAGCTGGCTGCCGCTCTACCACGACATGGGTCTCATCGGCGGCTGTTTCGCCACGATGTACCTCGGCATGCCGGTCGCGCTGATGTCGCCGCTCGCGTTCCTCGCGCGGCCGGCGCGCTGGCTGCAGGCGATCCACCGGCACCGCGGCACCATCTCCGGCGGCCCGAACTTCGCCTACGAGCTGTGCCTGCGCCGCATCGCCGACGAGGACATGGCGGGCGTCGATCTCTCGTCCTGGCGCTTTGCCTTCAACGGCGCCGAACCGGTGCTGCCGGAAACGCTGGAAGGGTTCGCGAGCCGCTTCGCGAAGTGGGGCTTTCGCCGCAACGCGCTCGCGCCGGTCTACGGTCTCGCGGAATGCTCGGTGGGGCTCGCGTTCACCCCGCCGGGCGAGCCTTGGCGCGTGGACCGCATCGACCGCGAGCGTTTCGCGCGCCGGGGCGAGGCGGTGCCGGCGCGCGAGGACGATCCGTCGCCGCTGCGGTTCGTCGGCTGCGGAACCCCGATCCCGGGGCATTCCTTGCGGGTGGTGGACGCCGCGGGCCTCGAACTGCCCGAGCGGCACGACGGACTGCTCCAGTTCCGCGGCCCCTCGGCGACCTCCGGCTACTACCGCAACCCGGAAGCGACGCGGCGGCTCTTTTCGGGCGAATGGCTGAACACCGGCGATCGCGCCTATCTCGCCGACGGGCACCTTTACATCACGGGGCGCGAAAAGGACCTCATCATCCGCGGCGGGCGAAACCTGAGCCCCTACGAACTGGAGCAGGCGGTCGGCAACCTCGCCGGCGTGCGGCGCGGCTGCGTCGCGGTGTTCGGCGTGCGCGACCCGGCGAGCGGCACCGAGCGCGTGGTGGTCCTTGCCGAGATGCGCGATACGGACACCTCGCGCCACGAGGCGCTGCGGCGCATGATCAACGAACTGGCGGTCGAGCTGATCGGCGGCCCTGCCGACGACATCGTGTTCGCGCCGCCCGGCACGGTGCCGAAGCCCTCGAGCGGCAAGATCCGCCGCAACGCGGCGCGCGAATACTACGAGCGCGGTCCGCAGGCGGTGCGCCTGCAGCCGGTGTGGCTGCAGTTTTTGCGGCTCGTTCTCGCCGGCGCGCGCCCGCAGTTGCGCCGGGGGCTGCGCACGCTCGCGGGACTCGGCTTCGCGCTGCGCGGCTACCTCGCTTTTGCGCTCGCGTTTCCGGTCGCGTTCCTCGCCGCGCTCGCCGCGCCGGTGCCGGTGTGCTGGCGCGTCGGAAGCTTCGCCGCGCGCGCGTTCCTGCGGCTTTCGGGGATTCCGCTCGTCGTCTCGGGCCTCGATCACCTGCCGCGCGATCGGCCGGCGGTGCTCGCGGTGAACCACACGAGCTATCTCGATCCGGTGGTGCTGCTTGCGGTGCTCGGCGAGTACCGCGGCTACGCGTTCGTCGCGAAGCGCGAATTTCTCGGCCATCGGCTGCTTCGGCCGCTGCTCGCGGGCTTCGGCACGCTCTTCGTCGAGCGCTTCGAGATCGCAAAAAGCGCCGAGCACGCGGGCGAGCTCGTCGAGGCGGCGCGCCGCGGTGTCTCGCTCATCGTCTTTCCCGAGGGCACGCTCACGCGAAACGCCGGCCTCATGGAATTCCGCACCGGGGCGTTTCAGGCGGCGGCCGCGGCCGGCGTGCCGGTCGTTCCGGTCGCGCTGCGCGGCGTGCGCTCGCTGATGCGCGACGGCACCTGGTACCTGCGGCGCGTCGCCGTGAGCGTGCACGTCGGCGCGCCGATCGCCCCCGACGGCGCCGACTGGGCCGCGGCAGTGCGGCTGCGCGACGCGGTGCGCGCCGAGATCCTGCGCCACTGCGGCGAGCCGGATCTTGCGCCCGCCGCCGCCCTCAGCCGCGCCTGAAATCGCCGCGTTCGAGGAGCAGCGAGGCGACCGCGCCGAAGACGAGCCCCCAGAACGCCGCGCCGATGTTGAGAATCGGCACGTCGGCGACCGTAACGAGAAAGGTCACAAGCGCGCCGAGCGCAAAGCGCCCCCCGAAAGCGACGCCGAACGCCGTCTGCAGCACCCGCAGCATGGCAAGGCCCGCGAGCGCGGCGATGAAGGCAGGCGGCGTCGCGAGCAGCAGCCGCGTAAAGAACGGCGACATCGCGCCGAACGCGAGCGCGAGCACCCCCACGGCGATCCCCGCGGTGTACTGGCGCTCGCGCTCGCCGGAGGACGAGAGAATCGCGTTCACCGGGCCGGTGAGGCAGGTCGAGACGCAGCCGACGAGCGCGGTCGCGAGCGACCACAGGCCGCAGGCGGCGGCGATCGCGTTCACCGGCGGCTTGTGGCCGGCGGCGCTGAGCACCGCGATGCCCTGGCCGTTTTGCACCACGAGCACCGTGATCGCGAGCGGAACGACGAGCTCGACCATCGCCTGCCAGGAGAACGCGGGCGCGTAGAGGTTCGGCGCGGCGAAGGCGAAAAGCGCCTCCGGCGGCGCGAAGCGGCCCGCGAGCGCGAGCGCGATCGCACCCGCGGCGAGCGCGCCGATCAGCGGCGGCACCGAGCGCGAGGCGCGCGCCGAGAGGCCGAGCGCGACGAACGCCGCCACCATCGGCGCGGCGACGACGACGTCGTCGCGCACCGCGTAGACGAGGTCGAGTCCGAAGCGCAGGAACACGCCGGCGACCATGCCCATCACGATCGGCATCGGCACCGCCTCCATCGCGCGGCGCACCCAGCCCGAGAGCCCGAGCGCGAGCATGAGCGCCCCCGTAGCGAGATACGCCCCGATCACCTCCGCGAACGAAAGATGCGCGAGCGCCGGTCCCACCAGCACCGCGCCGGGAATCGTCCAGAAGAAGACGAGCGGCTGGCGATAGAGGAGACAGAACGCGATCGAGAGCAGGCCGTTTGCAAAAAACGCGCCGAAGAGCCAGGAGGCCAGGTCGGACTCCGACAGTCCGCCGCGGGCACCCACCGCGAGGATCACCGCCACCGGCCCGGAGGCGGCGAAGATGAACGCGACGACGGCGTTCGCGGCGTAGGTGCCGCCGAAGTCGGCGCGAAGGCGGCCGAGGCCGGGCGCGGGAAGGAGCGGCCGCTCGAGGCTCACCGCCCCCCCGTTTCGCTCAGCCGAGCACCGACTTCAGCAGCTTGCCGATCTCGGCGGGGTTGCGGGTGACCTTGATGCCGCAGGCCTCCATCACCGCGAGCTTTTCCTGCGCGGTGCCCTTGCCGCCGGAGATGATCGCGCCGGCGTGGCCCATGCGCTTTCCGGGCGGCGCAGTGACGCCTGCGATGAAGCCGACGACGGGCTTCTTCATGTGGTCCTTCACCCACAGCGCCGCGGTTTCCTCGTCCGAGCCCCCGATTTCGCCGATCATGATACCGGCGTCGGTGTCCGGATCGTCGTTGAACATGCGCAGCACGTCCACGTGCTTCAGGCCGTTCACCGGGTCGCCGCCGATGCCGACCGCGGTCGACTGGCCGATGCCGAGCTCGGTCAGTTGCGCGACCGCCTCGTAGGTGAGCGTGCCCGAGCGCGACACCACGCCGACGCGGCCCTTCTTGTGGATGTGCCCGGGCATGATCCCGATCTTGATCTCCTCCGGGGTGATCACGCCCGGGCAGTTCGGGCCGACGAGCAGCGTGCGGCGGTTCTCCTTGCGCATCCTGTCGCGCACGACGATCATGTCGCGCACCGGGATGCCCTCGGTGATGCAGATGACGAGGTCGAGGTCGGCCTCGACCGCCTCCCAGATCGCCGCGGCGGCCCCCGCCGGCGGCACGTAGATCACCGAGACGTTCGCGCCGGTTCTCTCTTTCGCCTCGCGCACGGTCGCGAAGATCGGAATGCCCTCGAAGGTCTCGCCCGCCTTCTTCGGGTTGACGCCGGCGACGAAGCAGTCGCGCCCGAACGCGTAGGCGCGGCTCGTCTGCGTGTGGAACTGGCCGGTCTTTCCGGTGATGCCCTGCGTCACCACCCGCGTATGCCGGTTGATGAGAATGCTCATCGCGCCCCTCCCGCCTTCACCGCGGCGACCACCTTCTCGGCCGCCTCGGCCATGTTGTCGGCCGAAATGATCGCAAGCCCCGACTCGGCGAGGATCTTCTTGCCGAGGTCTTCGTTCGTGCCCTTCATGCGCACCACGAGCGGCACCGAAAGCTTCACCTCGCGCGCGGCGGTCACCACCCCGGTCGCGATCGTGTCGCACTTCATGATGCCGCCGAAGATGTTGACGAGGATCGCGCGCACGCGGGGGTTGGCGAGCATGATCTTGAACGCCGCGGTCACCTTCTCGGTGGTCGCGCCGCCGCCGACGTCGAGGAAGTTGGCGGGCGAGCCGCCGAAGAGCTTGATCGTGTCCATCGTCGCCATCGCCAGGCCCGCGCCGTTCACCATGCAGCCGATCTCGCCCTCGAGCGCGATGTAGTTGAGGTCGTATTTCGACGCCTCCACCTCGAGCGGGTCTTCCTCGTCGAGATCGCGCATCGCCGCGATCTCCGGCTGGCGAAAGAGCGCGTTGTCGTCGAAGTTCATCTTCGCGTCGAGCGCGAGCACCCGCCCGTCGCCGGTGGAAATCAGGGGATTGATCTCCGCGAGCGACGCGTCGGTCTCCCAGAAGCAGCGATAGAGCGCGCAAAGCAGCGCTCCCGTCTGCGGCACCGCCGGCTCCGGCATGCCCATCGCGCGCGCCGCCTGCGCCGCCTCCTCGGGCGTGAGCCCGGTCTGCGGATCGACGAAGGTCTTGTGGATCTTCTCGGGCGTCTTCGCGGCGACCTCCTCGATGTCGACGCCGCCTTCGGAGGACACCATCAGGCACACGCGCTGCGTGACCCGGTCCACCACCAGGCCGACGTAGTACTCCTTCGCGATGTCTGCGCCTTCCTCGACGAGCAGCCGGCGCACGAGCTGGCCCTCCGGGCCGGTCTGGTGCGTGACCAGCCGCATGCCGAGCAGCCGCCCGGCGTGCGCGCGCACCTCCTCGAGCGATCTCGCCACCTTCACCCCGCCGCCCTTGCCGCGCCCGCCGGCGTGGATCTGGGCCTTTACCACCCAGAGCGCGCCGCCGAGCTTGCGCGCCGCCTCGACCGCCTCGTCGACCGAAAAACACGGCATGCCCGCGGGCACCGGCACGCCGAATTTTCGAAACAGCTCCTTGCCCTGATATTCGTGGATTTTCACGCGTTCTCCCTGTTCGGTGCGCCGCGCAGTGTATCGGCGGCGGGCCGACGGCGAAATGAGCCGCGTCAAGAGTTTCCCCGGCCGGGCCGCCCGCGCGCCGCTAGAATGGCCGCATGCGCTACCTGCTCGCGCTCGATCAGGGCACGACCAGCTCGCGCGCGATCGTCTTCGACGAGACCGGCGCGCCGGTCGCCCGCGCGCAGCGCGAGTTCCGGCAGCACTACCCCGAGCCCGGCTGGGTCGAGCACGACCCCGAGGACCTGTGGCGCACGGTGCGCGAGTGCGCACGCGAGGCGCTCAGGCTCTCGGGGCTCAAGGCGTCCGACCTGCTTGCCTGCGGAATCGCCAACCAGCGCGAGACGACGCTCCTCTGGGACCGCCAGAGCGGCGAGCCGCTTGCGCGCGCGATCGTCTGGCAGGACCGGCGCACCGCGGCGATGTGCGACGAGCTGAAGGCGATCGGGGCGGAAAGCCTCGTGCGCGAGCGCACCGGGCTCGTGCTCGACCCGTATTTCTCGGCGACCAAGCTCGCGTGGCTGCTCGATCACCTGCCCGGTGCACGCGCGCGCGCCGAGCGCGGGGAACTCGCCTTCGGGACGGTGGACACCTGGCTCGTGTGGAAGCTCTCGGGCACGCGCACGCACGTCACCGACGTCTCGAACGCCTCGCGCACGCTCCTTTTCAACATCCACAGCGGCGACTGGGACCCGGAGCTGCTGCAGCTCTTCGACGTGCCGCGCGCGATCCTGCCGGACGTGTACCCTTCCTCGCACGCCTTCGGCATGCTCGCCCCCGCGGTGCTCGGGGAAGCGGTGCCGATCACCGGCATCGCGGGCGACCAGCAGGCGGCGCTCTTCGGCCAGGGCTGCCACCGCGCCGGCATGGCGAAGAACACCTACGGTACCGGCTGCTTTCTGCTCCTGCATACCGGCGATCGGGCGGTGCGCTCGCAAAACGGGCTTCTCGCCACCGCGGCCGCCCAGGTCGGCCGCGCGCTCGATGCGCGCGACGTCGCTCGCCAGTACGCGCTCGAAGGCAGCGTTTTCATCGGCGGCGCGGTGGTGCAGTGGCTGCGCGACGAGCTGAAGTTCTTCGCCTCCTCGGCCGAGGTCGAGCGGCTCGCCAGCGAAGTGCTCGATTCCGGCGGTGTGTACCTCGTGCCCGCGTTCGCCGGGCTCGGCGCGCCCCACTGGGATCCCCGCGCGCGCGGCACGATCGTCGGCCTCACGCGCGGAAGCGGCCGCGCGCACATCGCGCGCGCGGCGCTCGAATCGATCGCGTTCCAGAGCGCCGAGGTGCTCGCGGCGATGCAGAAGGACGCGGGCGAGCCGCTTGCCGAGCTTCGCGTGGACGGCGGCGCGGCGGCGAACGACCTGCTCATGCAGTTCCAGGCCGACCTGCTCGGCGTGCCGGTCGTGCGGCCGAGGGTGCTCGAGACCACCGCGCTCGGGGCAGCGTATCTCGCCGGTCTCGCGGTGGATGTCTGGAAGTCGCCCGAGGAGATCGCGGCGAACTGGCGTGCCGAGCGCACGTTCGAGCCGCGTATGTCGCGCGACGAGGCCGAGGCGCGCCTTGCGCGCTGGCGCGCGGCGGTCGAGCGCGCCCGCGGCTGGGCGCCGTAGCCGCTGCGCCCCGTCAGCCCCAGACGCGGCGTGCGAACGCCGGATAGTTTTCCGCGATCGCCGCCCTCACCGGGCCGCGCAGGAGCGCAAGTTCCTCGGCCGTCGGCTCCGGCGTGAAGGGCACCGCGGCGGGCGCGTCGTAGTCGAAGCCGGTGTGCGCGCGCACCTCCTCGGCGCTCGAACCCGGGTGCACGCTCGCCAGGCGAAAGCGCCTTCGCGCCGCATCCCAGGCAAAGAGCGCCCGCCCGGTGAGCAGCGCCTGCGGGCCGCCGCGGCGCGCGACCTCGGGCGGACTCCACCCCGGCGCGGAGACGAATTCCACCCGCGGCACGAGCACGCGCCGCGTGTGCTCCTCGCGAAAGAGGATCGTGCGCCGCGCAGCGAAATACATGAACGCCGAGCCGAAGGACCCCGGAAAGCGCCGGCCGCCCGCCTCGACGAGATTGATGTTCGCCTCGCCGTCAATCTGCGCGCCGCCGAGAAAGAAGACGTCCACGCGCCCTTGGCCTGCGAGGTCGAAGAGTTCGCGCGAGCCCTCGGTAAAAGGATTGCCGCGCCGGCGGTGAAGGAGCGAGACGCGCGGGCGCGCGCCGTCTCGCGCGCGCGC
>JAOAFL010000010.1 GCA_026416295.1 Burkholderiales bacterium
ACCTACGAATCTCTCTTCTTCCGAACGGCAAGGTCACCGCGCTCGCAGCGCGCGCATCGGCGCGGAAGTACCTCACGGGGGTGTTCAGCATGGATTCCGGACCGAGTAATGCTCCCAAGTCCAGGAATCCGTGCCCATCCAGAAGCCAGACTATGGCGCGGTTCGTTTTCGCGGCTCGTTCGCGAAGCTCCTTGACAGCCGCAACCTTGCAGTTGATCGGATCGTAGAGACGCGCTGTGTCTTCTTCGCTGTCCTGGCGAATCGGCTTTTCCTCGCCCAGCTTTCCGGCGTACCAGGTGCCGCGGATCCCGCGCACGTCTTCGGGCACGAAATACACGATGAATCCGTCCCGAACGCAGTACGCATGCACGTTCGGGCGATAGATGCGCGGCTTGCCGCGCACGTCCCAGATCGCAAGCGACCAATCGGCGTCTCTCACCCTGAACTCCGGGCCGGTATGAAAAAGCACCGTGTGCAAGTCCGCCCACTGCGGCGGAAACTGGCTTATCCCCGAGGCCCAGACCTTCGAGTCAACGATCTCGAACCGTGGCCGCGCCTCCAGCGGCAAGCCGCCGTACAGGACAACGCAAAGCATCGCACCGACCGCGCAGGCACGCGCCCTCGAATTGCAGCGTGATCCTCTCATCGTGCTCCCATGGGAGGCGAATCCGCCTTGCCCTCGGCAACCGTTTTCACCCCCGACTGTCCCGAAAAGAGCCTCGAAGCTGTAGATGCGAACGACACAAGGCCCGCGAACGGCGGCGGTCCGCACGCATCCCATTCTGAAGCCCGCGACGTCTTCGCCTCAGCGCTTCGCCCCGCATGCGCTGGGCAAGCGAGCCAAAGGCCGAGCCCACCGGGTCATTGCCCGAGCCGGTGCGGATGAACACCGCACCGCTCTGCCCCGCCACAAGGCTCGTGTTGATGAAGTTGTCACCTCCGCACGCATCAATGAAGTGATCGCCCGAACCGAGATCTGTCGTGTCGTTGCCGGCCGCCCTGAAGTTCCGGGAGTTGTGCACTGCCACGCTCGCAAGGATCACCGGGATACCGGACGCCTGACTCACGGTGTTGCTCACCCAGGCTTCACTTTCCGGGCCGAGGACCTGAGCGAAGGCAACCCGCGTGGACATGGGGTGTTTCATTGATTCCGCCGTTGCTTCATCACCCCGCGCTGCGAGCCGCCAAAGCCTGCTCCGGCGCAAGAACGACCCTCTCATCCGCCTCAAGCCCCCTCGGCACCTGGTGCGCGATGAAGAGGATGGTGGCTGCGCCCTTCAGCCGGTTCACGGTCTGCGCGAACTTTTCCGCGGTCTCCGCATCGAGCCCGCTCGTCGCCTCGTCGAAGACGAGGATCCTCGGCCGCCTGAGCAAGGCGCGCGCGATCGCGATCCGCTGCTTCTGGCCGCCCGAGAGACCGACGCCGTGCTCGCCGATCTCGGTGCGGTAGCCCTGCGGCAGGCGTTCGATCGCCTCGTGGATCTCGGCGAATTGCGCGGCGCGGACCACGTCGTCGAGCCCGGCCGAGGGGTTACCGGCGACGAGGTTGTCGTAGATCGTGCCGCTGAAAAGCCGCGTCTCCTGCGGCACCACGCCGAAGGCCGCGCGCAGCTCGTTGGCCGCAAGGTGCCGCAGGTCGCGACCGTCAAGGAGAATCCGGCCTTCCTCGGGGAAGTAAAAACCCAGCAGAAGCTTCGCGAGCGTGCTCTTTCCAGAGCCCGAGGGGCCGGTGAGCACGGTGAGCGCGCCCGGCTTCAAGGCAGCGCTGAAGTTGCGAAAGACCCAGGGATGCGCCGGTGAATACCGGAACGAGAGCCCCTGCACCTGCACCGCCGCCGGGCCCGCCGCCGCGGCCCTTGCCGGAACGAGGCTCTGGGGCTCGGGGGCTGCGTCCATGATGTCGGCAAGGCGCCTGACCGCCACCGCCGCCTGCTGGAATTCCTGCCACAGGCCCGCAAGGCGAACGACGGGCTGCGAGAGCCTTGCGGCGAACATCTGGAAGGCGACGAGCATGCCGATCGTGAACCCTTCGTTCCTCATGACAAGCAGCGCCCCCGCGCACAGGATCGCGACCGTCATCGCCTGCTCGAGGGCGTGGGCGACCACCCCGTAGCTGTTCGCAAGCTGCCGGGTCGCAAAGCCGGCCGAGAGATAGTCCGCAAGAAGCGCGTCGTAGCGCTCCGAAAGGCGCGGCTCCATCTGGAGCGCCTTGACCGTCTCGATGCCCGACACATGCTCGGTAAGGAAAGCCTGGTTGCGGGCGCCAAGCAGAAATTGCCGGTTGATGCGGGCCCGAAGCAGCGGCGCGACCGCGAAGCTGATCGCAGCGACAAGCGAGAGCGCCGCGAGCGCAATCAGCGTGAGCTGCCCGCTGTAGGCGAACATCACCGCGACAAAGACGAACAGAAACGGCAGATCGAGCAGGAGCATCACCGCTGCGCCGGCGAGGAATTCGCGGATCGTCTCGACCGCGTGAACGCGAGCGACGAGCGTGCCCGTCGGCCGCCGCTCGAAGTACGGCTGGGGAAGGTGGACGAGGTGCCGGAAAACCCGGCTTCCGAGCACCGCATCCACGCGGTTTCCGGTATGGAGCACGAGGTACTGCCTGAGCCAGGACATCGCCGCGTTGAAAAGGAGCGCGAGCGCAAGGGCCGCGGCGACCACCGCCAGCGTGCCGAGCGTCTGATGGACGACCACCTTGTCGATCACCACCTGAAAGCCGAGCGGGGTGGCAAGGCCGACGAGCTGAAGGACGAGCGAGGCCGCGAGCACGTCGCGCCAGATGCGCCTGTGGCGGAGCAGCTCCGCCGCGAACCAGCGCAGGCCGAACCCGGGCTGGGGCTCCACGCTCGCGGCCTCGGGCGAATCGCCGGCCGGCGCGCGGCCGACGAGGAGGAGCTCCGGCTCGAAGCGCTCGGGCGCCGCGGCGAGCGGCACGATGCGCGGCTGCTGCTCGCCCGCCTCGAAATAGAGCAGCCGCTCGCCATCGGCCCGCAGAAGCAGCGCCGGGCGCTGCGCCTCGCCCTTCTGAAACGCGATGCAGGGAAATCGCACCCGGCCGATTCCCCTCGTGCCCGGCGCATGCGCGCCCGACTTGAAGCCGAGCGCGCCGAGCGCCTCGATCAGGTGGCGGACCGTGTGCGGCGGCGGGTGGCGCGCGACGAGCAGCGCCGGGTCGAAGGGCACGCGGTAAAGCTGCGCGAGGCTGCCGGCAAGCCAGACGAAATCTTCCTGCGAGAGCGATCTTGCGAGCAACGCGGCCCGCCCTCCGCTTGCGGCCAAGGTTGTCGGTGCGTTCGACCTTAGCGGCGCCGGACGGAAAGGACAATGGCACCGAAGTGCCGGCACTTCGGTGCCGCCTGGACGGCGCGCCGGTCGTCTGCGGAAAAGCCGGCCGGGTGTGCCTCCGGTCGAACGCCTTCAGTCCGAGATCAGACCGCGCCGGCGCGCGACGACGATCGCCTCGGTGCGCGAGGACGCACCGAGCGCCTTCAGAATGGCGCTCACGTGGTGCTTGACGGTCGTCTCCGAAAGTCCCATCGCGCGCGCGATGCGACGATTCGAGTGGCCGCGGCCGATCAGGCGCAGCACCTCGAGCTGGCGCTCGGGCAGGCTGCTCGCCTCGGCCTTGCGCTCGGCCATCGCCTCCGGCGGCACATAGACGCCGCCTTCAGCGACGAGTTGCAGCGCGATCAGCATGCGCGGCCCGGGCGTCGTCTTGGGGATGTAGCCGCGCGCCCCCGCACGCAGCGCCTCTCGCACCGTGCGCCCGTCGTCGCAGGCCGAAAAGACGACGACCGCCGCCTCCGGGTATGCCGCCTTGACCCGCGCAAGCGCCTCGAGGCCGCCGCAGCCGGGAAGCCCGAGGTCGAGCACGACGAGCTGCGGCGGCGCCTGCTCGGGCGCCGCCCCGAGCGCCTGCTCCAGCGAGGGTGCGACGCGCACGCGCGCGCCCGGAAACGCCTTGCGAAGGACGGCGGACAGAATCTCGAGCGTGAGCGGGTGGTCGTCCACCGCGAGCACCCGGGAAACGGACGCGCCGACCATCGCCGCCGGGCCGCGGCCCCGCTAGCGCCTCTTCTGCGGCGGAAGGTCGGTGCAGACGCCCTCGTACGCTTCGGCCGCCATACCGATCGATTCGCTCGTCGTCGGGTGCGGGTGGATGGTCTTTCCGAGGTCAGTCGCATCCGACCCCATTTCGATCGCGTGCACGATCTCGCCGATCAGCTCGCCCGCCCCCGTGCCGACGATCGCGCCGCCGAGAAGGCGGTGCGTTTCGGGATCGAAAAGGAGCTTGGTGAAGCCTTCGTCGCGGGCATTCGCGATCGCGCGGCCCGAGGCCGACCAGGGGAACTTGGCGACTTCGAAGCGGATCCCCTGGCGCTTCGCCTCCTCCTCGGTCAGTCCCGCCCAGGCGATTTCGGGATCTGTGTAGGCGACCGAGGGGATCGCGCGCGCGTCGAAATGCGATTTCCGGCCGGCGGCGGCTTCCGCCGCCACATGGCCTTCGTGCACCGCCTTGTGCGCGAGCATCGGCGGCCGCGCGACATCGCCGATCGCGAAGATGTGGGCGACGTTCGTGCGCATCTGGCTGTCCACCGGAATGAAGCCGCGCGCGTCCACGGCGAGCCCCGCGCGCTCGGCGCCGATCCGGTCGCCGTTCGGCAGCCGTCCGACCGAGACGAGGATCATGTCGTAGGTGGCCGGCTCCGCCGCATCGAAACTCACGCGCAGCCCGTCCGCGCCCGCCTCGACCTTGACGGCTTGGGTCTTCAGCATCACGCGGTCGAACCGGCGTGCGTTGCGCTTCTGCCAGACGGCAACGAGGTCGCGGTCGGCGCCGGGCATGAGGCCGTCGAGCACCTCCACCACGTCGAGCCGGGCGCCGAGCGTCGAATACACCGAACCCATCTCGAGCCCGATGATCCCGCCGCCGATGACGAGCATGCGCTTCGGCACCGCGGGAAGCTCGAGCGCTCCGGTCGAGTCCAAGATGCGCGGGTCCTCGGGCAGAAACGGGAGCTTCGCCGAGCGCGAGCCCGCCGCGACGATCGCGCAGGCGAAGCGCACCGTCTTTGCGCCTTCCTTCGTCTCGACCCTCATGTGGCGGGGATCGGCGAACGCGCCGACGCCCTGGAGCACGGTCACCTTGCGCATCTTCGCCATCGCGGCAAGACCGGCGGTAAGGCGTCCGACCACCTTGTTCTTGAACGCGCGCAGTTTTGCAAGGTCCACCTGCGGCTCGCCGAAGGCGATACCGTGATCGGCGAGCGCGCGCGCCGCATCCATCACCGCCGCGGTGTGAAGCAGCGCCTTCGAGGGGATGCAGCCGACGTTGAGGCACACGCCGCCGAGCGTCGGATAGCGCTCGACCAGCACCGTCTTCATGCCGAGGTCGGCGGCGCGAAACGCCGCCGAGTAGCCGCCCGGCCCGGCGCCGAGCACGAGCAGGTCGCATTCGAGATCGGCCTTGCCGGCGAATGCGGCGGCCGCAGCGGGCGCGGGCGTTGCTTCGCGCGGGGGGGCTGCCGCAGGGTCCGACGACGGCGAATGCGCCGGCGCGTCTGCTGCCGCCGGTGCCGACAGCTCGGGCGACGCCGGCGCCGGTTCGAGCTGCAGGATGAGCGAGCCCTGCGACACCTTGTCGCCCACTTTCACCGAGACCGACCTTACCGTACCCGCCTCGGGCGAGGGGATCTCCATCGTCGCCTTGTCGGACTCGAGCGTGATCAGCGACTGCTCCTTTGCGACCGTATCGCCCGCTTTTACCAGCACCTCGATCACCTCGACATCCTTGAAGTCGCCGATGTCCGGCACCCTGATCTCGACGGGCATAGGTCCCCCCTCTTGGCGATTCGATTCGATTCGATGCGATGCGATGCGACGCGATGCGCCGCGCAGGCGCTCAGAGCAGCGTGCGGCGGATGTCGGAGAGCACCGCGCAGAGAAAAGCGGTGAATCGCGCCGCCTGCGCGCCGTCGATCACGCGGTGGTCGTACGAAAGCGAGATGGGAAGCATCAGCCGCGGCGCGAACTCGGTTCCGTTCCAGACCGGGCGCATCGTCGCGCGCGACACGCCGAGGATCGCGACCTCGGGGGCGTTCACGATCGGCGTAAACGCGGTGCCGCCGATCCCGCCGAGGCTCGAGATCGAGAACGTGCCGCCCTGCATGTCGCCCGGCTTGAGCTTTTTCTCGCGCGCGAGCTTCGAGATTTCGGCCAGTTCCCGCGCGAGTTCGAACACGCCCTTTCGGTCCGCGTCGCGCAGCACCGGCACGACGAGTCCGTCTGGCGTATCCACCGCCACGCCGATGTGATAGTACTTTTTCAGCACCAGGTTCTCGCCCGAACGATCGAGCGAAGCGTTGAACTCGGGGAATTCGCGTAGCGCCGTCACGCTCGCCTTGATGAGGAAGGCAAGGAGCGTCAGCTTGAAGCCGCGCCGTTCGGTCTCGGCGGCGTTCGCGCGCCGGAACGCCTCGAGCTCGGTGATGTCCGCCTCGTCGTGCTGGGTGACGTGCGGCACCATCACCCAGTTGCGGTGCAGGTTCGCGCCCGAGAGCCGCTTGATGCGCGACAGGGGCTTCGTTTCGACCGGCCCGAATTTCGCGAAATCCACCTCCGGCCAAGGCGGGAGATCCAGTCCGATGCCGCGCGCGGCCGGGGCCGGCACCGCAGCGGCGCGCTCGGTCATCACGCCCTTCACGAACGCCTGCACGTCGGCGTGCAGGATCCGGCCCTTGGGGCCGGTGCCGCGCACCATCGCAAGGTCCACGCCCAGCTCGCGCGCGAACTTGCGCACCGAGGGGCTTGCGTGCGGTTTCGATTGCACCGCCTCGCTCGGCTCGTGCGGCACCGGCGCGGGCGGCCGGATGGCGGGTGGCGCCGTCCGGATCTCCTCGGCAGCCGCTTGCGCGGGCAAGCCGCGCGGCGCTTCCTCCCGCTCCGGCGCCGGCGCGGCGGTCGCGGGCTGCGCCCCGGCGTCCTCCAGCACGAGGATCGGCGAGCCCTCCGAGACCCTGTCGCCCACCTTCACCCGCAGCGACTTGACGACGCCCGCTGCGGGGGAAGGAATCTCCATCGTCGCCTTGTCGGACTCGAGCGTGATCAGCGACTGCTCCTTCGCCACCACGTCGCCGGGCTTGACGAGGACCTCGATGACTTCGACATCCTTGAAGTCGCCGATGTCCGGAACCCGGATTTCCGTCATACGGTGACCGGATCCGGCTTGTCGGGGTCGATGCCGTATTTGCGGATCGCCTCGGCGACGGGTTTCACCTGGACGTCGCCCGACTCCGCGAGCGCCTTGAGCGCCGCCACGGTCACGAAATAGCGGTCGACCTCGAAGAAGTGGCGCAGCTTCGCCCGCGTGTCCGAGCGGCCGAAGCCGTCGGTACCGAGCACCCGGTAGACGCGCCCGCGCGGAACGAACGCCCGGATCTGGTCGGCGAAGGTCTTGATGTAGTCGCTCGCCGCGACGACCGGTCCGGGGCGGTTCGCCAGGCAGCGCGTGACCCAGGGAACGCGGGGCTCGGCCTCGGGATGCAGGAGGTTCCAGCGATCGGCCGCGAGCCCGTCGCGCCGCAGCTCGGTGAAGCTGGTCGCGCTCCAGACGTCGGCGGCGACGCCCCAGTCGCTTTCCAGCAGATGCGCCGCCGCTTCGACCTCGCGCAGGATCGTGCCGCTGCCGAGCAGCTGCACGCGCAGCGCCGATTGCGCCCGCGATTCGCGCAGCAGGTACATCCCCTTGAGGATCCCTTCCTCGGCGCCCGCCGGCATCGCCGGGTGCGCGTAGTTTTCGTTCATCAGGGTGATGTAGTAGAAGACGTCCTGCTGCTCGGCGATCATGCGCCGCAGCCCGTCCTGGATGATCACCGCGAGTTCGTAGGCGTAGGTCGGGTCGTAGGCGACGCAGTTCGGGATTACCGACGCGAGCAGGTGCGAATGCCCGTCCTGGTGCTGCAGTCCCTCGCCGTTCAGCGTCGTGCGCCCGGCGGTGCCGCCCAGCAAAAAGCCGCGCGCGCGCTGATCGGCCGCCGCCCACGCGAGGTCCCCCACGCGTTGAAAACCGAACATCGAGTAGAAGATGTAGAACGGCACCATCGCGAGGTTGGAATGGCTGTAGGAAGTCGCCGCCGCGATCCAGGAGGAGATCGCGCCCGCCTCGGTGATGCCTTCCTCCAGGATCTGCCCCGCCTTGTCCTCGCGGTAGTACATCACCTGGTCGCGGTCCACCGGCACGTACTTCTGGCCCTCGGAGGAGTAGATGCCGAGCTGGCGGAACATCCCTTCCATGCCGAAGGTACGCGCCTCGTCCGGCACGATCGGCACGATACGCTTGCCGAGGTCCTTGTCGCGCACGAGCGTCGTCAGGATGCGAACGAACGCCATCGTGGTCGAGATCTCGCGCCCCTCGGTGCCCTTGAGCAGCGCATCGAACGCCGAAAGCGGCGGCACCGGCGGCACGCTGTCCGCCTTTCTGCGCCGCTGCGGCAGGAAGCCGCCGAGCGCGCGCCGGCGCTCGTGCAGGTACTTCATCTCGGGCGAATCCGGCGGCGGAACGTAGAAGGGCAGCTCCTCGAGCCGTTCGTCCGGGATCGGGATGCGGAAGCGGTCGCGCACCTCGCGGATCGTCGCGAGGTCGAGCTTCTTCAGCTGATGCGTCGGGTTCTTCGCCTGCCCCTGGCGTCCCAGGCCGTAGCCCTTGATCGTCTTCGCGAGGATGACCGTCGGCTGGCCCTTGTGCTTCACCGCCGCGGCGTAGGCAGCGTAGATCTTGTGCGGATCGTGGCCGCCGCGATTGAGCCGCCAGATGTCCTCGTCGGTCATTCGCGAGACCATCTCGAGGAGCTTCGGGTGCTTGCCGAAGAAGTGCTTGCGCACGAACGCGCCGTCGTTCGCCTTGTAGTTCTGGTACTCGCCGTCGACCGTCTCCTCCATCACGCGGCGCAGGATTCCCTCCGTGTCGCGCGCAAGCAGCGGATCCCAGTACGAGCCCCAGATGAGCTTGATCACGTTCCAGCCGGCGCCGCGAAAGTCGCCCTCCAGCTCCTGGATGATCTTGCCGTTGCCGCGCACCGGGCCGTCCAGCCGCTGCAGGTTGCAGTTGACGACGAAGATCAGGTTGTCCAGCTTTTCGCGCGCGGCAAGGCCGATCGCGCCCATCGCTTCCGGCTCGTCCATTTCGCCGTCGCCGCAGAACACCCAGACCTTGCGGTTTTCGGTGTAGGCGAGCCCGCGCGCCTGCAGGTACTTGAGAAAGCGCGCCATGTAGATGCCCTGGATCGGCCCGAGGCCCATCGAGACGGTCGGAAACTGCCAGTAATCGGGCATCAGCCAGGGGTGCGGGTACGAGGACACGCCCTTGCCGTCCACCTCGCGGCGGAAGTTGAGAAGCTGCGCTTCGGTGAAGCGGCCTTCGAGCAGCCCGCGCGCGTAAACGCCGGGCGCCGCGTGCCCCTGGAAGTAGACGAGGTCGCCGCCGTGGCCCTCGTGCGGCGCATGCCAGAAGTGGTTCTGTCCGACGCCGAACAGCGTGCCGACCGAGGCGAATGTGGCGATGTGCCCGCCGAGTTCTTCGTCGTTCTTGTTCGCGCGCGCCACCATCACCATCGCGTTCCAGCGGCAGTAGGAGCGGATGCGCTCTTCGAGCGCCGCATCGCCCGGCGAGCGTTCCTCCAGGTGCGGCGGGATCGTGTTGACGTACGGCGTGTAGGGCGAAAACGGAATATAGACGCCCGAGGTGCGCGCCTTTTCGGTGAGCTTCTCGATGAGATAATGCGCGCGCTCCGGGCCTTCGCGCTCGATCACCGCCTCGAGCGCATCCAGCCACTCCTGGGTTTCGACGACGTCGGGGTCGTTTGCGGCGGGCTGCTGCGGAACGGCGGACATGATGACCTCCGGCTGGAAATCGCCCTCGGCGCGGAACGGCTGCGGACTCGTTTATAGTATGCCATGCCCGCGAAACTGATCGACGGCAAGGCCGTCGCGGCGCAGCTTCGCGCCTCGCTCGCGCCGCGCGTCGCGCGGCTCGCCGCGCGCGGCGTGCGCCCTGCGCTCGCCGCCGTGCTCGTCGGCGACGATCCGGCCTCGCAGCTCTATGTGCGCAACAAGGTGCGCGCGTGCGCCGACACCGGCGTGCGCTCCGAAGTGCACGCGTTTCCTGCCGACGCCGGCGCGACGGCGCTCGCCGACCGCATCGAGCGGCTGAACGCAGACGAGCGCGTGCACGGCATCATCGTGCAGCTGCCGCTGCCGCCCGCGCTCGATGCGGCACGGCTGCTCGCGTCGATTTCGCCGGCGAAGGACGTCGACGGCTTTCACGCGCAGAACCTCGGCGCGCTCCTGCAGGGCCGACCGCGGTTCGTGCCGGGCACGCCGGCCGGGGTGTTGCGGCTGATCGAGCACGCGGGCGTGCCGATCGCCGGCCGGCGCGCGGTGGTGATCGGCCGCTCGACGATCGTCGGCAAGCCGACCGCGCTGCTGCTCCTTCAGCGCGACGCGACCGTCACGCTGTGCCATTCGAAGACGCCGGATCTCGCGCCGCTCGCGCGCGAAGCCGACATCCTCGTCGTCGCCGCCGGGCGCGCGAAACTCGTCGGGCGAGCGATGGTCAAACCCGGCGCCTGCGTGATCGACGTCGGCATCAACCGCGCAGCCGACGGAAAGGTCGTCGGCGACGTCGATTTCGACGCGGTGCGCGAGGTCGCCGGCTGGCTCACGCCGGTGCCGGGCGGCGTCGGCCCGATGACCGTCGCGATGCTGATCGCCAATACCGTGGAGGCGGCGGAGCGAACCCTTGACTGAGTCGAACGACAACCCGTTGCTCGATTTTTCCGGGCTGCCGCGTTTTGCGGACATCCGCCCGGCGCATGTCGCGCCCGCGGTCGCGCGGCTGCTCGCCGAGGCGCGCGAGGCAGTGCGCGCGGCCGAAGCCGCGCCGCCGACCTGGGACGATTTCGTCGCCCCGCTCGAGGACGCGAACGAGCGGCTTGCGCGCGCCTGGGGGTGCGTTGCGCATCTGCACGCGGTGATGGATTCGCCCGCGATGCGCGAGGCGTACAACGCCGCGCTGCCGCAGGTGACGCAGTACTGGACCCAGCTCGGCCAGAACGAGCGGCTCTTCGCCAACTGGCGCGCGCTGCGCGCATCGGCCGAGTTCGCGCGCTTTCCGGCCGCGCGCCGCCGCGTGGTGGAAAACGCGCTGCGCGACTATCGGCTCTCCGGGGCGGAACTGACGCCCGAGGCGAAACGGCGCTTCGCGCAGATCCAGGAGGCGCTTGCAGCGCTCGCGGCGAGGTTCGCCGAAAACCTGCTCGATGCGACGAACGCTTTTGCGCTCTACGTCG
The DNA here is from genome assembly GCA_026416295.1 of Burkholderiales bacterium. GTDB lineage: Bacteria > Pseudomonadota > Gammaproteobacteria > Burkholderiales > SG8-39 > RBG-16-66-20. Next base: position 11,349 of record JAOAFL010000010.1, read on the forward strand.
AGGAGGAAGCGCGCCTTGCGGGCATCCCCGAGGACGCGCGCGCGGCGGCGCGCGAAGCGGCGCAGAAGGAGGGGCGCAGCGGCTGGAAATTCACGCTGCACATGCCTTCGTACCTGCCGGTGCTGCAGCACGCCGAGGATCGCGCGCTGCGCTACGAGATGTACCGCGCAAGCGCCACCCGCGCTTCCGAGTTCGGCCCGCCCGAGCGCGACAACACGCCGCTCATTGTGCGCATCCTCGCGCTGCGGCGCGAGGCGGCGCGCCTGCTCGGCTACGCGAACTACGCCGAGGTGTCGCTCGTGCCGAAGATGGCGAAGACGCCCGCGCAGGTGATCGCTTTCCTGCGCGATCTTGCGCAGCGCGCGCGCCCGTTCGCCGAGCGCGAGGTGACCGAGCTGCGCGCGTTCGCGCGCGCCGAACTCGGACTTCCCGACCTTCAGGCGTGGGACGTCGCGTTCGCGGCCGAAAAGCTGCGCGAGCGCCGCTACGCGTTCTCGGAGCAGGACGTGAAACAGTATTTCCCCGAGCCGAAGGTGCTCGAGGGTCTGTTTCGCGTCGCCGAGACCGTGTTCGGCATCCGCATCCGCCCGGCGCAGGCGCCGGTCTGGCACGAGGACGTGCGCTTTTACGAGATCCGCGACCGCGCGGGCGCGCTCGTCGGCCACTTCTACACCGACCTCTATGCGCGCGAAACGAAGCGCGGCGGCGCCTGGATGGACGAGGCGATCGCGCGCCGTCGCCGGCGCGACGGCGCGATCCAGACGCCGGTCGCGTATCTCGCGTGCAACTTCGCGCGCCCGGTCGGCGGCAAACCGGCGCTCCTTTCGCACGAGGACGTCCTTACGCTGTTTCACGAGTTCGGCCACTGCCTGCATCACCTGCTCACGCGCGTCGAGGAGCTCGGCGTCTCGGGCCTTGCCGGCGTCGAGTGGGATGCGGTCGAGCTGCCGAGCCAGTTCATGGAGAACTTCGGCTGGGAGTGGGAGGTGCTGCGCGAAATGAGCGCGCACGTCGAGACGGGCGAGCCGCTGCCGCGCGCGCTCTACGATCGCATGCACGCGGCGCGGAACTTCCAGGCGGGCCTCGCGATGCTGCGCCAGGTGGAATACGCGCTGTTCGACATGCGCGTTCACGCCGAGTACGCGCCCGAGGCCGACCTTGACGGCACCGGCGTCGCGCGACTGCTCGACGAAGTGCGGCGCGAGGTGGCGGTGCTCGTTCCGCCCGCGTGGAACCGCTTTCAGACGAGCTTTTCGCACATCTTCGCCGGCGGCTACGCCGCGGGCTACTACAGCTACAAGTGGGCCGAAGTGCTTTCGTCCGACGCTTTCGGCGTGTTCGAAGAGCGCGGCGCGCTCGATGCGGAGGCGGGCGCGCGCTTTCGCGACGAGATCCTCGCGGTGGGCGGCTCGCGCCCGGCGGCCGAATCGTTTCGCGCGTTCCGCGGCCGCGACCCGGACATCGAGGCGCTCTTTCGACGCAGTGGTATGATCGCCGCATGAGGCGGAGGGTGATCCTCGCCTTGCTCCTCGCCGCGCCGGCGCTCGCGGCGGCGCAGCCCTATCGCTGGACGGACGATAAGGGCGTCGTGCGCTACAGCGACACGCCGCCGCCGAAAGCGCGCAGCGTGCAGAAGCTCCCCGCCCTGCCGCCCGCGACGGGCGAACCGCAACCGCTCTTTGAGCTCGCGCGGCTTCAGCGGGAGTACCCGGTCAAGCTCTACACCTCGCCGACCTGCAAGGAGCCGTGCGAGCTCGCGCGCGAAGCGCTCAACCGGCGCGGCGTGCCGTTCAGCGAGGTGCAGGTCTGGAATCCGGAGACGAACGAGGAGTTGCGGCGCGTCTCGGGGGCGCAGGAAGTTCCGGTGCTCGTCGTCGGGCGCTCGGTACAGCGCGGCTTCGAGCAGAGCGCGTTCGATCTGCTGCTCGACAGCGCGGGCTATCCGAAGGCCGGGGTGCTGCCGCCCGGGCGGCAGAAGGCGCCGCCGCCGCCCGAGGGCTACGTGCCGCCGCACGAGCGCGAGGCGGCAAAGCCCCTCGAGCCGGAAACCGCGCAGCAGCCGGCGCCGCGCGGCCGCTACGATCCGAGCGGGCTCGCGGGTCCTCCGCCGCCCAAACCGGGCCGGTACGTCCTTCCCGGTCAGTCCCCGTAGCGCGCGTCGCGACTTGAAGCTCGCGACGTGGAACGTCAACTCGCTGCGGCTTCGTCTGCCGCAGCTTCGCGAGTGGCTGGCGCGCGCCGGCGTCGATGTCGTGTGCCTTCAGGAGACCAAGCTCGAAGACGCGCAGTTTCCGGCCGGCGAGTTCGCGGCCGCGGGGTATTCGGCCGCGTTTTCCGGGCAGCGCACCTACAACGGCGTGGCGATCCTCGCGCGCGGCCGGCTGCACGACGTCGCGTTCGGTCTGCCCGGCTTCGCCGACGAGCAAAAGCGCGTCGTCGCCGCGACCGTCGAAGGCGTGCGCGTCGTGTGCGTCTACTGCCCGAACGGGCAGGCGGTCGGTTCCGACAAGTACGCGTACAAGCTCGCATGGTTCGCGGCGCTGCGGGACTGGCTCGGCGCCGAGCTCGGACGCCACCCGCAGCTCGTCGTCGCCGGCGACTTCAACGTCGCGCCCGAAGACCGCGACGTGCACGATCCGAAGGCATGGGAAGGCCAGGTGCACGTCTCGGCGCCCGAGCGCGAGGCGTTCCGCGCGCTCCTTGCGCTCGGGCTCGAAGACGCCTTCCGGCTCTTTCCCCAGCCCGAGCAGAGCTTCACCTGGTGGGACTATCGTGCGGGCGCCTTCCGCAGGAACGCCGGCCTTCGCATCGATCACATCCTGCTCTCCGAGCCGCTTGCGCGGCGGTGCCGCAGCTGTTCGATCGATCGGGCGCTGCGCGCGCTCGAGCGTCCGTCGGACCACGCGCCGGTCGTCTGCGAGATCGGGTAGGCGCGAACGCCGCGCGGTCGGTGCGCAGCGCGACGCAAGGTGCGTGCGGCCCTGCTTGAAATCCGCCCGTCGCAGGCGGATGATCGGTTCCGCATGGAACGCGCGACCGAGGAAGCGGGAATCGGCTTTCGCCGCTGGTACGAACGGCAGCTCATCGAGAGCCACGCCTGGTTCGTGACCTGCGTGCTGTGCCTGATCGCCGCCTTTGCGTGTCTGGAACAGATGACCGCGAGCGCGCCGCCCGCGTACCTGCTCGTCCTCGGCCTGCTCGTCTTCGCCGCCGGAGCGCTCGCGTTCTACGGCGCGCGTCGCTACCGCGCGATCATGACCGAGGCCGAGCGCCTCGCCGACCGCTCGGTCTGCGAGGCGTGCAACGGCTACGGGCACTTCCGCGTGCCGCGGCTTTCCGCCGGCGCGCCGTTCGAAGCGCGCTGCCGCTGCGGCAACCGCTGGCGGATCGAATGACTCAGTCGATCAGCTCGTAGGCCGGAAGCGTCAGGAACTCCTCGTACTCGCCCGCGGTGAGACGGTCGAAGAGCTTCGCCGCCTCTTCGTACTTGCCCGCCTTCCAGCCTTCCTCGCCGAGGTAGGTGCGCACCTTGGGAAGCTCCTCGGCAAGGAGGCTGCGGAAAAGCTCGACCGTCACCTTGCGGCCGTCCTCGAGCACCCCTTTCGGCGAGCGGATCCACTGCCAGATCTGAGAGCGCGAGATCTCGGCGGTCGCGGCATCCTCCATCAGGTTGAACCCCGGCACGCAGCCGTTTCCGGCGAGCCACGCCCCGAGGTACTGGATGCCGACCGAGATGTTGTTGCGAAGGCCCGCCTCGGTGATCGGCCGCTCGGGCCGGAAGTCGAGGAGGTCGCGCGCGCTCACGTTCACGTCCGGACGCTGCCGGAAATACTGGTTCGGCTGCGGCATGTGCTCGTCGAAGACCGCTTTTGCGACCGGCACGAGCCCCGGATGCGCGACCCAGGTGCCGTCGCAGCCGTCGGTCACCTCGCGCAGCTTGTCCTGACGGACTTTTTCGAGCGCCGCCGCGTTCGCCGCCGGATCGTTCTTGATCGGGATCTGCGCGGCCATGCCGCCCATCGCCGGGGCGTTCCTGCGGTGAAAGGTCTTCACGAGCACCAGCGCGTAGGCGCGCATGAAGGGCGCGGTCATCGTCACCTCGGCACGATCGGCGAGGCAGAACTCGGGGTTCGCGCGGAACTTCTTGATGCACGAGAAAATGTAGTCCCAGCGGCCGATGTTGAGGCCCGCCGAGTGTTCGCGCAGCTCCCAGAGGATCTCGTCCATCTCGAAAGCCGCGAGCACCGTCTCGACGAGACAGGTCGCCTTGATCGTGCCGCGCGCGATCCCCAGTTCGTCCTGCGCGGCGCAGAAGATCTCGTTCCACAGCCGCGCCTCCAGATGCGATTCCATCTTGGGCAGGTAGAAATACGGCCCGGTGCCGCGCGCAAGGAGCTCTTTTGCGTTGTGGAAAAAATAGAGCGCGAAATCGAAGATCGCGCCCGAGACCGGCTCGCCGTCGACGAGCACGTGCTTTTCGATCAGATGCCAGCCGCGCGGGCGCACGATCAGAACCGCGGTCTTGTCGTTCAGCCGGTAGCGCTTGCCGCCCTGCTCGAAGGTGATCGTGCGCCGCACCGCATCGCGCAGGTTGATCTGCCCCTGGACCATGTTCGCCCAGGTGGGACAGTTCGCGTCCTCGAAGTCGGCCATGAAGGTCGAGGCGCCGGAGTTGAGCGCGTTGATCACCATCTTGCGGTCGGTCGGGCCGGTGATCTCGACGCGCCGATCGAGCAGATCGTGCGGCTGCGGCGCGACGGTCCAGTCCGACTCGCGGATCTGGCGCGTCTGCGGCAGAAAATCGGGCAGCTTTCCGGCGTCGAACTCGCGCTGGCGCGCCTCGCGCGCGGCGAGCAGCTCGCGGCGCCGCGGCTCGAAGCGCCGGTGCAGCGCCGCGACGAACGCCATCGCCTGCGGGGTGAGGATCTGCGCGTACTCGGGCGTCATCGCGCCCTTGATGGAAACGCCTTGCGGCAGGGGATCGGATCGTTGCACGAGGATTCGCCAGGTCAGGGAGAAGCGGGAATTCTAGGAACGGTCATTTCGCACCGCAATATGAAATCTTGCTGCGCCGCTAGATTGCGTGTATGACCGCGCCGGAGTAGCCTTCATTTTCACATTATGGAGCACGTTGCCATATGGTGAAAAGACCCCTCGAGCTCCTCGTCCTCGGCGCTTCGTATGGGTCCCTCCTCGCGACCAAGGCGCTCCTTGCCGGACACAACGTTCGGCTCGTGTGCCTGCCGGCCGAGGCCGAACTCTTCAACCGCGAAGGTGCGCGCGTTCGCATGCCGGTGAAGGGTCGGGAAGGCTCCGTCGAGGTGCTCTCGCGCGCGCTGCCCGGCCGGCTTGCCGCGGGCGGGCCCTCGCAGGCCGACCCCACGGCCTTCGACCTCGTCGTGCTCGCGATGCAGGAGCCGCAGTACCGCGCCGCCGGCGTGCGCGAGCTGCTCGCCGCGATCGCGCGCGCGCGTGTGCCGTGTCTGTCGATCATGAACATGCCGCCGCTGCCGTACCTTGCGCGCATCCCGGCGGTGCCGCTCGCGGCCGTGCGGGGATGCTACACCGACGCGTCGGTCTGGGACGGCTTCGATCCGCAGCTCGTCACGCTGTGCAGCCCCGACCCGCAGGCCTTCCGTCCGCCCGAGGAGCCGCTCAACGTGCTCCAGGTGCGCCTTGCGACGAACTTCAAGGCGGCGCGTTTCCCGTCGGACGCGCACACCGCGATCCTTCGGCGGCTGCAAGCCGACATCGAGGCGGCGCGCTTCGACCTCGGCGGCGAGCGGGTCGAACTGCCGGTCAAGCTGAAAGTGCACGAGTCGGTGTTCGTGCCGCTCGCCAAGTGGGCGATGCTGATCGCGGGCAACTATCGCTGCGTCACGCGCGAAGGGCCGCGCTCCATCCGCGACGCGGTGCACGGCGATCCGCGCGCCGCGCGCGAGGTCTACGAATGGGTAATGCGCTTGTGCGTCGCGCTCGGCGCCGACGAAAAGGACCTGGTGCCGTTCGAAAAATACGCCGCCGCTGCGCAAAGCCTCGCCGCGCCGTCCTCGGCCGCGCGCGCGCTCTACGGCGGCGCGCCCGACGTCGAGCGCGTCGACCGGCTGGTGCAGGCGCTCGGCGCGGCGATCGGCATGCGCCTTGCCGCGCTCGACGAAATCGTCGCGCTGGTCGACGAAAAGCTCGCGGAAAACCGCGCCGCGCGCGCGCAGCGCGCCTCGGCCTAGCGCGCTGCTACGGTTCCTCCTCGCCCGGGGCGCGGATGCCGAGCTCGTGGATCTTGCGCGTGATCGTGTTTCGCCCGATGCCGAGCAGCCCCGCCGCCTCGATGCGCCGGCCGCCGGTGCGCGCGAGCGCCCGTTCGATCAGCGTGCGCTCGAAGTCGCGCGCGAGCGCCTGAAGGACCGCCGTCTCGCCGCGCGCAAAGCGGCGCTCGACCTCGCGCTCGAGCGCCGCGAGCCAGTCGGTCGCGGCGGCGGACACCGCGGAAGCGCTCTCATCGACGAACTCCGGCGGCAGGTCGCCCGCGCCGACCACCTGCCCGGGCGCCATCACCGTCAGCCAGCGGCACAGGTTCTCGAGCTGGCGCACGTTGCCCGGAAAATCGTGCCGCACGATGCGGGCGAGCGCCTCCTCCGACAGCCGCTTCGGCTCGACGCCGAGTTCGCGCGCGCTGCGCGCAAGGAAATGCCGCGCAAGGAGCGGGATGTCCTCGCGCCGCTCTCTGAGCGCCGGCAACCGGATGCGGATGACGTTCAGGCGATGGTACAGGTCCTCGCGAAACAGCCCTTCGCGCACGCGCGCTTCCAGGTTGTGGTGCGTCGCCGCGATCACGCGCACGTTCGCCTTGAGCTGCTGGTGCCCGCCCACGCGGTAGAACGTGCCGTCGGCGAGCACGCGCAAAAGCCGCGTCTGCAGCTCCGGCGGCATGTCGCCGATCTCGTCGAGAAAGAGCGTTCCGCCCTCGGCCTGCTCGAAGCGGCCGCGCCGCGTCGCGAGCGCCCCGGTGAACGACCCTCGCTCGTGGCCGAAGAGTTCCGACTCGAGCAGGTCCTTCGGCATCGCCGCGGTATTGATCGCGATGAACGGCCGTTCGGCGCGCGTGCTGTGCCGGTGCAGCGCGCGCGCGACCAGCTCCTTGCCGGTGCCGGATTCGCCTGTGAGAAGCACCGTCGCGCTCGATTGCGAAAGGCGGCCGATCGCGCGGAACACCTCCTGCATCGCGGGCGCCTGCCCGAGGATTTCCGGCTCGCCGCCGACGCTTTCCAGCGCCTCCTGTTCGCGCTGGCTTTCGTCGAGCGCGCGCCGGATCAGATCCAGCGCCTTGTCGACGTCGAAAGGCTTCGGCAGGTACTCGAACGCGCCGCCCTGGAACGCCGCCACCGCCGATTCCAGGTCGGAGTACGCGGTCATCACGATCACCGGCACACCCGGATGGCGCGCCTTGACCGCCTGCATCAGCTCCAGTCCGGAGGTCCCGGGCATTCGGATGTCGGACACGAGCACCTGGGGCGGTTCGCGCTCGAGCGCCTCGATCGCCTCGCGCGCGGAACCGTACGAGGCGTACGGAATGCCCTCCCGGCTGAGCGCCTTCTCGAACACCCAGCGGATCGAGCGGTCGTCGTCGACGATCCAGACCGGTCTCACGCGAGCGGCAGCAACACCGTAAACACCGTGCGTCCGGGGCGGCTCGCGAACTCCACCGTGCCGCCGTGGTTCTGCACGTACGTCTGGACCAGAGACAGCCCGAGGCCGGTGCCCCCTTCGCGGCCCGAGACGAGCGGCGTGAACACGCGCTCGCGCATCTCCTCGGGGATTCCCGGTCCGTCATCCACGACTTGCAATTCCAGTGCCAGGCGGTACAGGCGGCGGAAAATGGTCGCCTGGCGTGCGACCCGCGTGCGCAGCACGATCGTGCCGCCGCGCCGCGCGTTCGCCTCCGAGACGAGCGCCTGTGCGGCGTTGCGCACGAGGTTGAGCACCGCCTGAAGGAGCTGCTCGCGGTCGCCGGTCAGCTCCGGCAGGCTCGGGTCGTAGTCGCGCTCGATCGCGACCGAGCCGGGAAACTCGGCGAGCACCAGCGCGCGCACCCGCTCGAGCACCTCGTGGATGTTGACCGGCGCAAGGCGCGCGGTGCGCTGCGGCACGAGCAACCGGTCGAGGAGCGCCTGCAACCGATCGGCCTCGCTGATGATGACGCGCGTGTACTCGCGCAGCTCCGGCCGCTCGAGTTCGCGCTCGAGAAGCTGCGCCGAGCCCCGAAGCCCCCCGAGCGGATTGCGGATCTCGTGCGCGAGGTTTCGCAGCAGCTCGCGCGCCGCCTCGCGCCGGTCGAGCCAGCGCGCCTCGCGCTCAAGACGCAGCCGTTCCTCGATCGGGCGAAGCTCGACGAGGAGCGAAAACCCGGGCAGGTCGATGCGCGCCACCACGCACGAGAGGGCCTGCGGCGGCCGCCCCGGCCGCGCAAGGTGCACCTGCCGCGCGCGCCAGTCCCAGTGCGCCGCGCTCGCTTCGGCGAGCATCGCCTCCAGTTCCGCGCCCTCGTCGAACAGCCCCGGGAGTGGCTGCCCGACCAGCCCGCGCGCGCCGGTGCCGAGCAGGTCTTCGGCGGCGGGATTCGCATAGCGCACGACGAACGCGCGGTCGAGCACCACCACCGCGGTGGCGAGCAGCTCCAGCCCGGCAAACGAGGCGGCCATCGGCCCGCGGGGCGTGCGCGCCGCTAGCGGTACAGATTCGCCAGCTCGCGCTTGAGCGCCTCGATGTTCTTCTCGTGCACCTCGACCGCGTCCCGGTACGGCTTCAGCCGCTCGAGCACCCGCGCGTAGTTCTTCTCGTCGCCGGTCCGGATCGCTTCCTGCTCGGCGAGCCGGCGTTTCGCCTCCTCCAGCATCTGCTGTTCCTGCTGCAGCTCGCGCTCGAGGATCTCGCGCTGCTTCGCCCTCGCCGTCGCGCGGTCGGCGGGCGACTCCTTCGGAAACCCGGCGGCGGCCGGCTTCGGGGCCGGCTTCGGCGAAGGAAGCGCCGGCACCACCGTCGCCCGCTGCTGATGCACGATGCGGCATTCGCGCCCGATCGTATCGGCTTGCTGGTTGGTGAGGATGGTTCGCCCGTCCTTGTCCTTGCAGTTCCAGAGCGTCTCGACCTGCTGTTGCTGGGCGCGCCCGGGCGAGGCCAGAAGCGCGAGCGCAAGGGCGAGGAGCGATAGTCTGGTCACCGGAGGCTGCCCGAGGAAGCCTCCGTAAGTCTATGCCACGGCTCAGTCTTCCGGCAAACAGGGGGTCGGGCCGCAGGGCGGGTTGCCCCGCCCTGCGCGGGTTGCGGCAGCGGCGCGCTAAAGGCTGTAGTACATGTCGAACTCGACCGGATGCGTGGTCATCCGGAAGCGCGTGAGCTCCTCTTCCTTCAGCGCGATGTAGGACTCGAGGAAGTCCTCGTCGAACACCCCGCCCTTGGTGAGGAACGCATGGTCCTCGCGCAGGCTGGCGAGCGCCTCTTCGAGCGACGCGCACACGCGCGGCACCTTCGCCGCCTCCTCCGGCGGCAGGTGGTACATGTCCTTGTCGATCGGATCGCCCGGGTGGATCTTGTTCTGCACGCCATCGAGCCCGGCCATCAGCATCGCCGCGAACGCGAGATAGGCGTTCGCCGTCGGGTCCGGGAAGCGCACCTCGACGCGCCGCGCCTTGGGGCTCGCGACGTACGGGATGCGGCAGGCGGCCGAGCGGTTGCGCGCCGAATACGCGAGGTTGATCGGCGCCTCGAACCCGGGCACCAGCCGCTTGTAGGAGTTCGTGCCCGGATTGGTGATCGCGTTGAGCGCCTTTGCGTGCTTGATGATGCCGCCGATGTAGTAGAGCGCGAACTCCGAGAGCCCGGAGTAAAGGTTGCCCGCGAAGAGGTTGTTGCCCCCCTTCCACACCGACTGGTGCACGTGCATGCCCGAGCCGTTGTCGCCGACGATCGGCTTCGGCATGAAGGTCGCGGTCTTGCCGTAGGAGGCGGCGACGTTCCAGACGGTGTACTTCAGAATCTGCATCCAGTCGGCGCGCTGAACGAGCGGCGCAAAGCGCGTGCCGACCTCGTTCTGGCCGGCCGCGGCCACCTCGTGGTGGTGCACCTCGACCTCTACGCCCTGTTTCTCCAGCGCGAGCGCGATCGCGTTGCGAATGTCGAGCAGGGTGTCGGTCGGCGGCACCGGAAAATAGCCGCCTTTCACCGGTGCGCGGTGGCCCATGTTGCCCGACTCGTACTCGATCCCGGAGGACCACGGCGCTTCCTCCGACTTGATCTTCACGAAGCACCCGGACATGTCGACGTTCCAGGTGACGCTGTCGAAGATGAAGAACTCGGGCTCCGGACCGAAGTAGGCGACGTCGCCGAGCCCGGTCGACTTGAGATAGGCCTCGGCGCGCTTGGCGATCCCCCGCGGGCAGCGGTTGTAGGGCTTGCCGTCGGCCGGCTCGATCACGTCGCAGGTGATGTTGAGCATCGGCTCGTCGCTGAACGGGTCCATGCGCGCGGTCGTCGGATCGGGCACGAGCAGCATGTCGGAGGCCTGAATGCCCTTCCATCCGGCGATCGACGAGCCGTCGAACGCGTGGCCGTTCTCGAACTTGTCCTTCGTGAAATAGCGCGCCGGCACGGTGACGTGCTGCTCTTTTCCGCGCGTGTCGGTGAAACGCAGATCGACGAACTTGACTTCCTTGTCCTTGATCAACTTGAAAACGTCATCGGGCGTCATCGCCATTCGCAATCTCCTGAACGGGTGAATAGACAGGCTGGGCGCACCAGCCCGGGCCCGCGGCTTCCTGCAGGATCCGTACCATGCCCCATCTCGGCACCGCTCTCCTCTAGGACCGATCAGCCTGGTGCAATTCTAGACGCCTTCGGCGCACTTGATTGGTGCAATCTTCAATCTTCCGCACCTTCGTGGTGCATGTCGTGCGCGCCTATAATGCAGCGATGGAAGACATTCTCAGGAGAGCGAGAGAGCGCGGCGCCCGACTGAATCTGCCTTACGCCGGGGCGCTGTTGCCTGCCGAAGCCTACGCCTTGATGCGTGCGGGTGCGGTGCTCGTCGACGTGAGGACGAAGCCGGAGCTCGAATTCGTCGGCTCGATCCCCGGCGCGGCCTGCATCGAGTGGAACTTCTATCCGCAGGGACGCAACCCGCGGTTTCTGGAAGAGCTGAGCGAAAAGGTGCCGAAGGACGTGCCGGTGATGTTCCTGTGCCGCTCCGGCGGCCGGTCGCATCAGGCGGCGATCGCGGCGACACAGGCCGGCTGGCGCGAAGCGTACAACGTGCTCGAAGGCTTCGAAGGCGACAAGGACGCCGAAGGACACCGCGGCACGCTGGGCGGCTGGCGCAAGGCGGGACTTCCCTGGGTTCAGAGCTAGCGCGGGAATCCCCCCTTACGGCGGGCCCCATCGCACCCAGCCCGTCTGCGCCGTCACGAGCACCACGGCGCCGAACACGATGCGGTACCAAGCGAACGGCCTGAAGTCGTGCGCCGCGACGTAGCGCAGTAGCCAGCGGATCACGAGCATCGCCGAGACGAAAGCGGCCGACAGACCCGTCGCGAACACCGGCAGATCGGCCGCCGAGAACAGCGCCCGGTTCGACCACAGGTCCCACGAGCCGGCCGCAACGAGCGTCGGCACCGCGAGAAAGAACGAGAATTCGGTCGCCGCGCGGCGCGAAAGACCGAAGAGCATCCCGCCGATGATGGTCGCGCCCGCCCGCGAAACTCCCGGCACGAGCGCAAAGCACTGGGCAAGACCGACCTTCAGCGCATCGGTCGCGCGCATCGCGTCCACGCTCGCGACGCGCGGCGGCGCATGCCCGCGGCGCTCGACCCAGAGGATGACGAGCCCGCCCGCGACGAACGCGCAGGCGACCGCCGCCGGCGCAAAGAGGTGCGCCTTGATCGCCGCACCGAAGACGACGCCAAGCACCGCCGCAGGCAGAAAAGCGATCGCGAGGTTGCGCCACAGGACGGGATCCACGCGGAAGAACCGCGAGCGGTACTCCCACAGCACCGCGAGCATCGCCCCGCTCTGGATCGCGACGTGAAAGACCTTGCCGCGCTCGCCGTTCACGCCGAGCAGGTCGCCGGCGAGGATCAGATGCCCGGTGCTCGAGATCGGCAGGAACTCGGTGAGCCCCTCGACGATTCCGAGGACAAGCGCGTCGATGAGCGAGAGCTCGCGCATCCCGGGCGATGGTATCAGCCCGCGCCGTGCTCGCCGATGAAACGCCGGATCTCGGGCCAGAAGAGCGGATGCGCGTCTGTGCTGTTGTGTCCGGCGCCGGGCAGGCGCACGCGGCGCACCGGCCCGCCCCAGGCGGCAAGCAAGCGCTCGGCGTGCGCCGTCGGGATCACTTCGTCGCGCTCGGCAAGGAGCGCGAGCACCGGTTGCGCGATCCGGGGCGCGAGCGCGATCGAGTCGAACCGGTGCCGCAGCAGCCAATCCACCGGAAGCCACGGGTAATAGCGCTTCGCGACCGAGGCGAGGCTGTCGAACGGGGCGACGAGCACGAGCGCGCGCACCGGTCTTTCCGCGGCGAGCGCGACCGCGACGCCGCTTCCGAGGCTTCGGCCGAAGGCAAAGATCCGGTGGCGATCGACGCCCGGCAGCCGCACGGCGTGGTCGTAGAACCGGATCGCGTCGGCGACGAGCGCTTTTTCCGACGGCTTTCCGGTGCTCGCACCGTAGCCGCGGTAGTCCGCAAGCAGCCACCCGACGCCGGGCGTCTCGCCGCGCCGCGGATCGCCGATCCGCTCGAGCATCCAGGATACTTCCTCGGCGTTTCCGCCGAAGTAGAGGACAAGCGGGCCGTCCGCCCGCACCCGCCAGGCGTGCAGCCGCTCGCCCTCGGGCGTCGCAAGCGCAATTTCCTCGACCGCCGAAAAGCGCTCGAGAAGCTCGGCGCGCCGCGCCTGCGAGATCGGCTGGCGGTGGAAGATGAGCGCGTCCTGCGCGAGGTACAGGACGAGCGGCAGACCGATCGCGACCGCGAGGGCCACCTTCGCGAGCGAGACCGCGAGGCTCTCGCCCGCCACCGCGCGCGCTAGCCCTTGCGGTAAAGCTCGCCGCCCTGCGCGACGAACTCGAGCGCTTTTTCGCGCATGCCGCGCTCGAGCGCTTCCTGCTCGGACATGCCGTGCCGCGCGGCGTACTCGCGCACTTCCTGCGTGATCTTCATCGAGCAGAAGTGCGGCCCGCACATCGAGCAGAAGTGCGCAAGTTTCGCCCCCTCCTGCGGCAGCGTCTCGTCGTGGTACTCGCGCGCGGTGTCGGGGTCGAGCCCCAGATTGAACTGGTCGGTCCAGCGGAACTCGAAGCGCGCCTTCGAGAGCGCGTTGTCGCGAAGCTGCGCCGCCGGGTGGCCCTTCGCGAGGTCGGCGGCATGCGCGGCGATCCGGTAGGCGATGATGCCGTCCTTCACGTCCTTCTTGTTCGGCAGCCCGAGGTGCTCCTTGGGCGTGACGTAGCAGAGCATCGCGGTGCCGAACCAGCCGATCATCGCCGCGCCGATCGCGCTCGTGATGTGGTCGTACCCCGGCGCGATGTCGGTCGTGAGCGGCCCGAGGGTGTAGAACGGCGCCTCGTGGCAGGCCGCGAGCTGCAGCTCCATGTTCTCGCGGATAAGCTGCATCGGCACGTGCCCCGGGCCCTCGATCATCACCTGGCAGTCGTGGCGCCAGGCGATTTTCGTCAGCTCCCCGAGCGTGCGCAGCTCGGCCAGTTGCGCCTCGTCGTTCACGTCGGGGATTGAGCCCGGACGCAGGCCGTCGCCGAGCGAGAACGCGACGTCGTAGGCGCGCATGATCTCGCAGATCTCCTCGAAGTGCGTGTAGAGGAAGCTCTCCTTGTGGTGCGCGAGGCACCACTTGGCGATGATCGAGCCGCCGCGCGACACGATCCCGGTCAGCCGCCTCGCGGTGAGCGGGATGTAGGCGAGCCGCACGCCCGCATGGATCGTGAAGTAGTCCACGCCCTGCTCGGCCTGCTCGATCAGCGTGTCGCGGAAGATCTCCCAGGTGAGTTCCTCGGCCTTGCCGCCGACCTTCTCGAGCGCCTGGTAGATCGGCACGGTGCCGACCGGCACCGGCGAATTGCGGATGATCCACTCCCGCGTCTCGTGGATGTGCTTGCCGGTGGAAAGGTCCATCACGGTGTCGGCGCCCCAGCGGATCGCCCAGGTCATTTTCTCGACCTCCTCGCCGATCGAGGAAGTGACCGCGGAGTTCCCGAGGTTGCAGTTGATCTTCACCCGGAAGTTGCGCCCGATCACCATCGGCTCGGACTCGGGGTGATTGATGTTCGCCGGGATGATCGCGCGGCCGCGCGCGACCTCGTCGCGCACGAACTCGGGGGTGATCACCGGCGGAATCGTCGCGCCGAACGCTTCGCCCCGGTGGCGACGCGACAGCAGCTCGCGCTGCGCCGGCGACAGCGACGCGAGGTACTCTTCGCGCCGGCAGTTTTCGCGGATCGCGACGAATTCCATCTCCGGGGTGACGATCCCGCGCCGCGCGTAGTGCATCTGCGTCACGCACGCGCCCGGTTTTGCGCGCCGCGGCCGGCGCGGGTGCTCGAAGCGCAGTCCGGCGAGCCGTGGATCGGCGAGCCGCCGGCGCCCGTACTCGGAGCTCGGGCCCTCGAGCAGCTCGGTGTCGCCGCGCTCCTCGATCCAGCGCTCGCGAAGCGGCGCGAGTCCCCGGCGGATGTCGATACGCACCGCCGGATCGGTGTAGGGTCCCGAGGTGTCGTACACGGTGAAGAGCGGGTTTTTCTCCGCGCCGGAGGCCGCGCGCGTGTCGGTCTGCGCGATCTCGCGCATCGGCACGCGGATGTCCGGGCGCGAGCCGGTGACGTAGATCTTGCGCGAGCCAGGCAGCGGCGCGATCGCCGCTTCGTCCTCCCGCGCGGTGGCGGCGAGAAACTTGGGATTGGCGCTCATGCTCTCCTCCGACGCTTCGCGGGACCCTGCCTCGGAGAAGCCGGCGCTCGCGGCACCACGCTTCCCTACGGCGGCATTACCCGCATCAGGTTCCGAGGGTATCTCTCACCCGCCCGCGCGTTCGCGCCGCGCAGACAGGACCCCTGCGTGCATCCGGAAAACTACTGCATGCGCGATGCGCGCGCAAGCCCGAAGGCGCCGCGCTTGCTACCATTGCGCCGCCGCATTCCCCTGTTCGCCGCATGCCCTCTTCCCGTCGTGTCGCGCTCGCGCTTTTGCTCGCCTTCGTGGTACAGGCCGGGGCGCTCGCGAGAAAGAACCTCGCGCCGCCGCCCGAGCCGCCGCGCCGCACGGGCGAAGTCGCCACCCGCACGCTCGCCGAAGCCGCGATCCATCCCGAGCGCGAGGCCGCCGCGCAGGCGGTCGCGCTCAACGAATCGCGCATCGCCGCTGAGATCGCCGCGCGCATCGAGGCGCTGCCGGTCGGGCCGGGCGAGCGCATCGCGCGCGGCGCGGTGATCGCGCGCCTCGACTGCCGCGACCATGAGCTGGCCGCGGCGCGCGCGCGCGCCGCGCTCGAGGCCGCGCGCGCGCGCATCGCCCTTGCCGAGCAGCAGCATGCGCGCGCGCGCGAACTCGCCGCGCGCGGGTTTTTCTCGGCGGAGGCGCTCGCCGCGCGCGCGACCGAGCTCGAGGTGCTGCGCGCCGAGGGCGAGCAGGCGAAAGCGCAACTGGCCGCCGCCGAGCGCAGCGTCGAAAAATGCGTCGTACGCGCCCCGTTCGCCGCGATCGTGCGCGAGCGGCTCGCGAGCGTCGGCGAGCTCGCTTCGCCCGGCACGCCGCTCGTCGCGCTCGCCGGCGCCGACCGTATCGAGGTGAGCGCGCAGGTGCAGCTCGCGCACGCCGAGTCGCTGCGCCGCGCGCGCGCGGTGCACTTCGAGGGCGACGGCGGGGTGCGCGAGCTGAGGCTCGTTCGCATCTCGCCGGCGATCGAGCCGCGCGCGCGCACGGTCGAGGCGCGGCTCGCGTTCGTCGGCGCGCCCGCAGCCCCCGGCGCCGCCGGGCGCATCCGCTGGCGCGAGCCGGAGCCGCACCTGCCGGCCGAACTCCTCGTTCGCCGCGGCGGCGCGCTCGGCGTGTTCGTCGACGAGGACGGGGTGGCGCGCTTTCGCGCGCTCGAGGGCGCGGTGGAAGGCCGCCCGGCGCGCGCGGCGGGGCTTGCGCCGAACGCGCGCCTGGTGGTCGGCGGCCAGCTCGACCTCGAAGACGGCCAGAAGCTGCGGTGAGGCTCCTCGAGCGGCTGCTGCGCAACCACCCGCTCGCCAACATCCTGTTTGTCGTGGTGCTGGCGCTCGGGGCGCTCGCCTACGGGCGCATGCCGCGCGAGCAGGACCCGGAGATCAACTTCAACTGGGTCAACATCACGACGCTGCTGCCCGGCGCCGCCGCCGAGGACGTCGAGCGGCGCATCACCCAGCCGCTCGAGGACGCGATCAAGAACGTGCCCGACGTGCGCTTCGTGCTCTCGAGCAGCCGCGAGAACGTCTCCTCGATCCTCGTGCGGTTTCGCGAGCTGGACGCGCGCGTGTTCGACAAGCGCGTGAACGACCTGCGGCGCGAAATCCAGAACAAGGCGCTCGACGAGCTGCCGCCGGAGGCCAAAGAGCCGCGCGTGCTCGAGATCACCACTTCGAACGGCTTTCCGACCGCGCAGGTGCTCCTCGTCGGCCGCGCCGACGACGAGGTGCTGCGCCGCGCCGCTCGCGAGCTGCGCGGCGACCTCGAGCGGCTGGAGGGGGTCGATCAGGTGTTCGCGATCGGCCTGCACGATGCGGAGCTGCGCGTCGAGTTCGACCCGGCGCGGCTCGCCGCGCGCGGAATCAACGCCGCGCAGCTCTCGGACGCGATCGCAGGATGGTTCCGCGACACCTTCGCCGGCAAGCAGCGCGCGGGCGACGACGCCTGGATCGTGCGCCTGATCGGGCAGGCGGCCGACCCGGGGGCACTTGCGCGCGTGAGCGTCGCCGTGCCCGGCACGCGCGAGCGCGTGCCGCTCGATTCGCTCGCCGAGGTCTCGCGCGCGCGCGCCGACGCGCGCACGCTCGCCGCCTCCGGCGGCCGGCCGGCGGTGCTCCTTTCGGTCACGAAGAAGAGCTACACCAACACGCTCGCGCTCGTCGAGCGCATCGGCCGGCTGCTCGAAGAGCGCGCGCCGCTCCTTGCCCCGGCGGGTATCGCGGTCGCGCTCACCGACGATCAGACGGTTCCGACGCGCAACGCGATCGCGATCATGGAATCGAACGCGCTCCTCGGCCTTGCGCTCGTCCTTGCGGTCTGCTGGTTCTTCCTCGGCACGCGGGTCTCCGTGCTCGTCGCCCTCGGCATTCCGTTTTCGCTCGCCGGCGCGTTCGCGATCCTGCACGCGGTCGGCTTCACGCTCAACATCTCGGTGCTCCTCGGCATCGTCATCGTGCTCGGGATGCTGGTCGACGACGCGGTGGTGGTGGTCGAGGCGATCTACTACCGCGTCGAGCGCGGCGAGCAGGCGCTCGCGGCGGCGCTCGCGGCGCTGCGCGAGGTGTTCGCGCCCGTCACCGCGTCGGTCGCGACCACGGTGGCGGCTTTTCTGCCGCTGATGCTCCTGCCCGGCATCGTCGGCAAGTTCATGTTCGTGATCCCGTTCGTCGTCGCGGTCGCGCTCGCGGTGAGCCTCGTCGAAGCCTACTGGATGCTTCCGACGCACGTGGTCGCGCTGCGGCTGGATCTTTCGCGCCCCACGCGCCTGCAGCGGATGCGGCACCG
The DNA here is from genome assembly GCA_026416295.1 of Burkholderiales bacterium. GTDB lineage: Bacteria > Pseudomonadota > Gammaproteobacteria > Burkholderiales > SG8-39 > RBG-16-66-20. Next base: position 29,122 of record JAOAFL010000010.1, read on the forward strand.
CTTCACCCGCGCGGTGCGCATGGCCTACACGCGGGCGCTCGTTTTCGCGATGCGCCGCCCGGTGCAGGTGGCGGCGCTGATCCTCCTTGCGGTCGCCGCCGCAGGCGCCGCGGTCGCGGGCGGCCTCGTGCGCATGGAATTCTTCGCCTTCGATCCGATCCGCGTCTTCTACGTGAGCGTCGACATGCCCGCGGGCGCGCCGGTCGAGGCGACGCTCGAGCGGGTGCAGGCGGTCGAGCGCGCGGTGCGCGCGCATCTTGCGCCCGGGGAGGCGCGCGCGCTCACCTCGATCGCCGGCATCAAGTTCACCGACACCGAGCCGGTCCAGGGCGACGCCCACGGCCAGGTGATCGTCTCGCTCTATCCTCGCCGGCCGGGCATGCGCGATGTCACCGAGATCGTCGAGGCGATGCGCCGCGACATCGAGGCGCTGCCCGGCCCGGGCCGCACGAGCTTTCTCGTGCTCTCGGGCGGCCCGCCCGTCACGAAGCCCGTGCGCGTGCGGCTGCGAAACGACGACTACGCGGAGCTTCGCGCCGCCGCCGACGCGCTCCTTGCGATCGTGCGCGCCGCCCCCGGCACGCGCGACGTCACCGACGACGACCTGCCCGGGCGGCCGCAGCTCGTGCTTCGGCTCGATGCCGAGGCGGTGCGCGCCGCCGGTCTCGATCCGGCGCTCGTTGCGCGGCTCGTGCGGCTGCACGTCGACGGCGAAGTCGCCGCCGAGCTTCGCGACCGCGGCGAAAAAGTCGAAGTGCGCGTTCGCGCCGCGCGCGAGCCCGCGGCCGACCCGCTCGAGCTGCTCGAGCACCCGATCGCGATTCCGGGTGCAAACCGCAGCACGCCGCTCGGCGCCCTCGTGCGCGCCGAAACGCAGATCGGCAAGGGCGTCATCCGGCACTACAACCTGCGCCGCGCGATCACGGTCGAAGCCGACATCGACCGCAGCGTCACCGACACCGTCGCCGTCAACCGCGCGATCCGCGAGGGCTGGGAGCGCATCCAGGCCCGCTACCCCTCGACCACCCTCGACTTTTCCGGCGAGCTGGACGACGTCTACGAGAGCCTGGAGGCGATGAAGCTCCTCTTCGTGCTGGGGGTCGGCCTCATCTACGTGATCCTCGCGGCGCAGTTCCGCAGCTACTGGCAGCCGGCGATGATCCTCGTCACCGTGCCGCTCGCGTTCGCCGGCGTCGTCTTCGGGCTGCTCGTCTCCGGCAACCCGGTCTCGCTCTACACGCTCTACGGCGTGATCGCGCTCACCGGCATCGCGGTCAACTCCGCGATCGTGCTGATCGACGCCGCGAACCGCCGCCGCGAGGCCGGCATGAGCGTGCTGCACGCGGCGATCTACGCCGCCCGGCGCCGCGTGGTGCCGGTGCTGATTACGAGCACGACGACGATCGCGGGGCTCGCCTCGCTCGCCCTGGGGCTCGGCGGCCGCTCGCTCATCTGGGGTCCGGTCGCCTCCGCGATCGTCTGGGGGCTCGGGGTCTCGACCGCGCTCACGCTCTTTGCGGTCCCGCTCCTGTACCGCGCGCTGATGCCGGAGCGCCGGCCGGCAGTTGCGGCCCCCGTATAATGTCGGCTTTCCCGTTTCGCCGACATGAACCTCGAGCAGGCGCGCGCCAACATGATCGAGAGCCAGATCCGCCCTTGGGAGGTGCTGGATCAGGAGGTGCTCGACCTCCTCTACGTCGTGCCGCGCGAGGAGTTCGTGCCGCCCGTCTGGCGCAACCTCGCGTTCGCCGACATGGAAATCCCGCTCGCCTCGGTCGGCGGCGAAAACGAGCGCATGTGGGCGCCGAAGATGGAGGCGCGCGTGTTGCAGGCGCTCGCGCCGCGGCGCACCGAGCGCGCGCTCGAGATCGGCACCGGCAGCGGCTACTTCACCGCGCTGCTTTCGCACCGCGTGCGCGAGGTGGTCTCGCTCGAGATCCGGCCGGCGCTCGCCGCGTTCGGCCGCGCGAACCTCGAGCGTCACGGCGCCGATAACGTGACGCTCGTCGTCGCCGACGGCGCGCGCGGCTACCCCGAGGGCGCGCCGTGGGACGTGATCGTCCTCACCGGTTCGGTGCCGGTCCTGCCGCAGGCGTTCCTCGACTCGCTCGCCCCGGGCGGGCGGCTCTTCGCCGTGGTCGGCGAGGCGCCGGCGATGAGCGCGCGGCTCGTCACCTGCGTCGCGCCCGGCGCCTTCCGCAGCGAGGACCTTTTCGAAACGGTGCTTCTGCCGCTCGCGAACTGCGAGCGGCCGCCGAGGTTCCGGTTCTGACGTGAACGCGCCCGATCCGCTCGCGAGCGCCGGCGTACGGCAGCTCTCTGCCGCCGAACTCGCCCGCTGGCTCGCCGACCCCGCCGCGCCGCGCCCGTTGCTCCTCGACGTGCGCGAGCCGTGGGAATACGAGATCTGCCGCATCGAGGGCTCGCTGCTCGTGCCGCTGCGCGAGCTTTCGGCCCGCGCGGCCTCGCTCGATCGGGAGGCCGACACCGTGCTCGTCTGTCACCACGGCGGAAGAAGCCTGCAGGCGGCGCTCTTCCTCGCCCGCGAGGGGTTTTCCCGCGTCTGGAACCTCGCAGGCGGCGTGGACGCCTGGGCGCGCGCGGTCGATCCCGCGATGCCGCGCTACTGAGATGACCGTGCGCCGCACGCTCGCCTCGTTCGCCATGGCCGCGCTCGCCGCGCCCGCCGCCGCGCAGGGACTGCTCGAGGTCTATCGCGACGCGAAACAGTACGACGCGCAGTACGCCGCCGCCCGTCACGCGTTCGCCGCAGCGCTCGAGAAGCTGCCGCAGGGACGGGCACTGCTCCTTCCGACGCTCGGTCTGTCGGCCAACCGCACCGAGACGCGCATCGACTCGGAGCCGCGCGCGGGCTCGGCGGCCGTGCCCTTCGTGCGCGACGTGCGCGCCTGGGGCTACACGCTGTCGTTCTCGCAGCCGCTCTACCGCCCGCAGAACGTCGTGCAGCGCGATCAGGCCGAGTATCAGGTAAAGCAGGCCGAGGCGCAGTTCGCGCAGGCGTCGCAAGACCTCATCCTGCGCGTCGCGCAGGCGTACTTCGACGTGCTCGCGGCGCAGGACACGCTCGCGCTCGTTCAGGCGCAGAAGGCGGCGATCGCCGAGCAGCTCGCGCAGGCGAAGCGCAACTTCGAAGTCGGCACCGCCACGATCACCGATACGCACGAGGCGCAGGCGCGCTTCGACCTCGCTGCGGCGCAGGAGATCGCGGCGCAGAACGACCTCGAGACCAAGCGCCGCGCGCTGCAGAGCATCACCGGCAAGGAATACGCGACGCTCAAACCCTTGCGCGCGCAGCTCAAGCTCTCGCCGCCCGATCCGCCGCAGATGCAGAGCTGGGTCGAACTGGCGGAAAAGCAGAGCTACGGCGTGCTCGCGCAGCAGGCGGCGGCCGAGATCGCGCGGCTCGAGACGCGCCGCAGCGCCGCGGCGCACTATCCGACGCTCGACCTCGTCGCGAGCTACGGCTACACGTCGCAGACCGCGAGCGCGATCTCGCCGGCCGGCACCAACGTCACCACCGGGAGCCTCGGGCTGCAGCTTGCGCTGCCGCTCTACGCCGGCGGCTCGCTCAGCTCGCGCGAGCGCGAGGCGGCGGCGAACTACGAGCGCGCGAAGCAGGAGCTCGAGAACGCGCGCCGCGCGGCGGCGCTCGCCGCCCGCCAGACGTACCTCGCGGTGCTGAACGGCATCGCGCAGGTCTCGGCGCTCGAGCAGGCGCTCGTCTCCTCGCAGACCGCGCTCGAATCGAACAAGCTCGGCTACGAGGTCGGGGTGCGCATCAACATCGACGTGCTGAACGCGCAGCAGCAGGTGTTCGCCACCCGGCGCGATCTCGCCCTTGCGCGCTACAACACCATCACCGCCCACCTGCGGCTGAAGTCGGCCGCGGGCGCCTTGCGCGAAGAAGACCTCGAGGAAGTGAACCGCGCGCTCGAGCCCTGAGCGGCGCGGCGGGTCACCCCGTCGCGCATTCGCGCGCCGCAAGCAGCGCGCGAATGCGCGCAAGGTGCCGGGCGGTCGCGCCGCGGTGCGCGGCGCAGAGTCGCCGGCCCGCCTCGCCCATCGCGCGCCGCCGCGCGGGGTCGGCAAGGAGCCTCATCGCCTCGGCGAGCGCCGCTTTTGCGTCGCACGCCTGCAGCGCCGCGCCCGCCTCGAGCGCAAGCCGCGTCGCTTCGGCGAAGTTGAACATGTGGGGGCCGAGCACCGCGGGAGTGCCTGCGGCGAGCGCCTCGATCAGGTTCTGCCCGCCGAGCGGGGCGAACGAGCCGCCGATCAGCGCGACATCGGCCGCTGCGTAGTAGAAGTCCATTTCGCCGAGCGTGTCGCCGACGAGCGCCTGCGCTTCGACCGCGTCGCCGCGGCTGCGGCGCGCGATCCGCAGACCGCGTGCAGCGAGGAGCCGCTCGACGTCGTCGGCGCGCGCCGGATGCCGCGGCACGACGACGACGAGGACCTCGGCTGGCGGCGCGCCGAGCGCATCGAAAAGCATCGCCTCTTCGCCCTCGCGGGTGCTCGCGAAAAGAAGCACCTGCCGCGCCCCGAGCGCGGCGCGAAACGCCGCAGCCTCGGCCCGCTTCGCTTCGTCGGGTGTCGCGTCGAACTTGAGGTTCCCGGTCACCTCGACCGCGGTCGCGCCGACCGCGCGAAGCCGCGCCGCGTCCGCCTCGCTTTGCGCGCACACCGCGGCGAACGCGGCGAACGCCGGGCGCGCGAGCCCCGAGACGCGCGCGTAGCGGCGCGCAGAGCGCTCCGAGAGGCGCGCGTTCGCCAGAACGAGCGGCACCCCGCGCGCGCGGCAGGCGACCACCAGGTTCGGCCAGACCTCGGTTTCGACGAGCACGCCGAGGGTCGGGCGGAAATGCGCGAGGAACCGGCGCACCGCCCCCGGGGTGTCCCAGGGAAGCCAGACGATCCGCGCTGCCTGCCCGTGCAGATCGGCGAGCGTCGTGCGCCCTGCGGCGGTCGTGCAGGTAAGGAGCAGCTCGCAGCGCGGCTCGCCGGCGGCGAGCGCGCGAACGAGCGCGGCGCTCGCGCGCGCTTCGCCGACCGACACCGCGTGCACCCAGACGAGCGGGCGGCCGCTCGGCGAAACCTCGCGATCCCGGTAGTATCCGAGGCGTTCGCCGATTCGCTCGCGGTAGCCCGGCTCGCGCCTTGCGCGCCAGAGAAGCCGCGCAAAGAGCGCCGGCAGCGCCGCATAGAGCGCCGCGCCGTAGAGGAGCCGCCAGATCAAAGGAGCGCCTCCAGCGCCGCGATCGCCTCGCGCGCCTCGGGGGCGGCGCCCGGTGCGCCGAGATTTTGCGCCCCTCGCCCGCCATAGAGCCCGGTGCGGGCAGGATCCGAGCCGCAATAGAGGCCGAGCGTCGGAACACCGAGCGCGACAGCGAGGTGCGTAAGCCCGGTGTCCACCCCGACGGCGCAGCGCGCGCGGGCAATGAGCTGCGCGAGCGCCGAAAGCGCAAGGCGCGGCGGAACGATCGCGCCCGGCACCGCCGTCGCGATCCGCTCGGCGCGCGCCCGCTCCCGCTCGGATCCCCACGGCAGGACCGGGGCGATGCCGCGCGCAGCGAGCGCCCGCCCGAGCGCGCGCCAGCGCTCTTCCGGCCAGAGCTTGTCGGCTCGGCTCGTCATCGTGAGGAGCACCGCATAGGGTCCGGCGGCCGCAAGCGGCGGCTCGCCCGAGGCGACGAGGCCGTAGTCGCACGCGCCGTCGGCGGCGTAGCCGAGCGCGCAGGCGGCGAGCCTGCGGTTTCGCTCGACCGCGTGCAGCGCGGGCGAGACCGCGTGCACCGCGTCGTAGAAGCGCGCAGCGAGCGGCTCGCGCGCGCTCGCGCGATCGAACCCGTGGCGCGGCCCGCGCGCAAGCCGCGCGACGAACGCGCTTTTGAGCAGCCCCTGCGCGTCGATCACGCAGTCGTAGCGCACCGCGCGCAGCGCGCACGCGAACGCCGCGATCTCCGACCAGGTCGCCGGCAGAAAGAGCGTCCTGCGCCAGCGCCGGATCGCGACCGGGATCGCGCGCGCGACCGCCGAATGAAGCCGCACCACCTCCGCAAACGCCTCTTCGACCACCCAGTCGATCGTCGCGCCCGGCAGCCGGCGCGCGACGTCGCTCGCCGCCGGGCAGTTGTGCACCACGTCGCCGAGCGACGAGGTCTTCACGAGCAGGATGCGCGGCATGCGAAAGCGCCGATTCTAAGTGGCGGCGCGCTAGAATCGCCGCGCCCGTCTTCCGGACACGCCGCTTGAATACCGCCGCCCGCACGCGCCTCACCGCCACGGTCATCACGCTCGATGCGGCGGCGCAGCTTCCGGCGTGCCTCGCGAGCGTCGCGTTCGCCGACGAGATCGTGGTCGCCGACTCCGGAAGCACCGACGGCACGCCGGAAATCGCCGCGCGCCTTGGCGCACGCGTCGTGACGCACCCCTGGCTCGGCTTCGGACGCCAGAAGCAGTTCGCCGCCGAGCAGGCGACGCACGACTGGATCCTCAGCGTGGATGCCGACGAGCGCGTCTCGCCGGAGCTCGCCGCGAGCATCGTGCGCGCGCTCGAGGCGCCCGAGGCGCCCGTCTATCGCATGGCGCGGCGCAACCGCTTCATGGGGCGGTGGCTCGCGCACGGCGAGGGCTACCCCGACTGGTGCGTGCGGCTCTACGACCGGCGCGCGGCACGCTGGAGCGAAGACCCGGTGCACGAGCGGCTCCTCTACAGCGCACAGCCGGCGACGCTCGCCGGCGACCTCCTGCACGACTCGGCCGAGGACCTCGACCGGTACCTCGCGAAACAGAACCGCTACAGCCGGCTTGCGGCCGAGGCGATGTTCGCGCGCGGCGAGCGCGCAAGCGTTCTGCGGCTCCTCGGCTCGCCGCTCGTACGCTTTCTCAGGTTCTACGTGCTGCGGCTCGGGTTCCTCGACGGCGTGCCGGGGCTTGTGCACATCTCGATCGGCTGCATGACGAGCTTTCTCAAGCACGCGAAGCTGATGGAGCTCGCGAGGTCGCGCAGATGAAGGTGCTCGTCACCGGCTGCGCCGGGTTTCTCGGCATGCACTGCGCCGAGCGGCTGCTTTCGCGCGGCGACGAGGTGGTGGGCATCGATAACCTCTCGCCCTACTACTCGGTCGCGCTCAAGCGCGCGCGGCTTGCGCGGCTCGAGGCCCGGCGCGGCTTTCGCTTTCGCCTGCTCGACATCGCCGCACCCGGCGCCCTGAAGGACCTCTTTTGCGCCGAGCGGCCGGAGGCGGTGCTTCACCTTGCCGCACAGCCCGGCGTTCGCCATTCGCTCGTCGATCCCGAGCCTTATTTCCAGACGAACCTCGTCGGCTTCGGGCGGCTGCTCGAGGCGCTGCGCGCGCACCCGGTGCGCCACCTCGTCTTCGCCTCGAGCTCGAGCGTCTACGGCGCGAACACCGAGCTGCCCTGGTCGGAAGCGGGCGACGCGGACCGGCCGGTGAGCCTCTATGCGGCGACCAAGCGCGCGAACGAGCTGATGGCGCACGCCTACAGTCATCTCTTCGGCGTGCCGATGACCGGCGTGCGCTACTTCACCGTCTATGGCCCCTGGGGGCGGCCGGACATGTCGCCGATGCTGTTTGCGCGCGCGATCGTCGAAGAGCGGCCGATCCGCGTCTTCAACCGCGGCGACATGGCGCGCGACTTCACCTACGTGGACGACGCGGTCGAGGCGACGGTGCGGCTCCTCGACCGGCCGCCGCAGGAGGCGCCCGCTCACCGGGTCGTCAACGTCGGCAATCACCGGCCGGTGGCGCTCGCCGACTACATCGCCGCGCTCGAGCGTGCCCTCGGAAAAAAAGCGCTCCTCGAGCTTCACCCGATGCAGCCCGGCGACGTGAAGGAAACGTATGCCGACATCGCGCGGCTGCGCGCGGTCGCCGGCTTTGCGCCGGCGACGCCCCTCGAAGAGGGGCTCGCGAAATTCGCCGCCTGGTTCCGGGAGTACGGTCACCTTGCCTGAGCCGACGCTGCCCGACGTTTGCGCGATCGTCGCCTTTCACGACGCGTGCCTTGCGGTGCCCGGCTGGGCGAAGTCGGGCGCGGTGCGCTACCGCGAAGGCTTCTGGCAGGCGATGGAGGAGAACCACCGCGCGAACTGCCTTCTCTGGGACGAGGAAGACCTCGCGCGAAGGCGAAACGTGCCGGACGCCGAAATCGCCGCGAACAAGCGCGCGATCGACCGCTACAACCAGATCCGCAACGACGCGATCGAGCGCATGGACGAGGCGCTCCTTGCCGCGCTCGCCGCGGTCGAGCGGCGGCCGCAGGCGCGGCTTCACAGCGAAACCGCCGGCGCGATGATCGACCGGCTCTCGATCCTCGCGCTCAAGATCCACCACATGCGCGCGCAGACCGAGCGCACGGACGCGGACGAGACGCATCGCGCCGAGTGCGCGGCGAAACTCGCGCGCCTTCGCGAGCAGCGCGAGGACTTGGCCGGCTGCCTTGCGCGGCTGTTCGCGGAAGCGGCGCGCGGCGAGACCTGGTTCAAGCTCTATCGCCAGTTCAAGATGTACAACGACCCGCGCCTCAACCCGGCGCTTTACGGCGAAAAGCGCTGAGCGAGCCGCCCGGCGCCTACCGGTGGTCCGTATGAACCAGCCGCGCGACGCGCTCGTACACCAGAGAATCGGCGAGTTCCGCGACGCTCCTTCGCGCTTCCAGCCAGTCGGCGCGCGGCCCCCTCGGCGCCCACTGCGAAGGCGGCGGCGACACGTCGGTCTCGGCGAAAAACCCGAGCACGCCCCCGGGGCTTGCGGCGGCGAAATGCATGAGGCCCGAGTCCGGAAAAAGGCTCGTTCGCGCGCTCCAGACGAGTCCTAGCGCCTCCCAGATCGGCCCGCGGTGCGGGTGGATGTGCGGCGCGCGGGCGTCGAGCACCGGCTGCGCCACCTCGTCGTCGCCCGGATAGAGGGGATCATCCGCCCGCCCCGGCGTCCACATGAAAACGGTCTCGAGCCCCCAGGCGCGCTTGAAGTGCGCGCTCCAGGCGAGCACCTGGGCGGTGCTCGGTTGCTTTTTCGCGCGCCGGGCGCCGAGCCCGAGGACGACATAGCCGCCGGGCGCAAGCCCCCGCTCTGCGAGCCAAGCGCGCGCAAACGCCGCCGAGCGCTCCGGCAGCACGTAGCGGGGGTCGTCCGCGCGCTCGGGCGGCGCGATCCCCAACGGGGCAAGCAGCGCAAGCAGCCGCTCGACCTCGTGCCGCCCGGGATCGGGCGCAAGCGGATCGGAAAGGCGCGGGTAGCGCGCCGGATCCGCGCACACGGCGACGGTGCGCGCACCGCGCGCGCGAAGCGCCCGGCCGATCGCGCGCGGCGACTCGTCGCCGTTTGCGACGATCACCCAGTCGTAGCGCTCGGCGCGAAGCGCCGCCTCGAGCCGCAGCGTCTGCCAGGCGGCCGCAAGGCTCACGCGCCGCCCGGTGCGCACGCGCCGGTACACCCAGATGCGGTCGACGTCCGCGTTTCCCTCGACCACCCACGCGTTGTAGTCGTTCGCGAGCAGGTGCACTTCGACACCGGGGCGCGATCGCTTCAGGTGCGCGAGCATCGGCGTGGTGAGCAGCAGATCGCCGATCTTGTCGCGCTTTACGACGAGCACTTTCACGCCCCGTAAAATAGCCCAATGCTTACGATCGTTCCCGTAATCCTGGCCGGCGGCGCCGGTACCCGCCTCTGGCCGCTCTCGCGCAGGCTGCTGCCGAAGCAGTTCCTGCCGCTCGCAGGCAGCCGCACGATGATCCAGGAGACCGTCGCTCGCCTCGAAGGCCTTCCCGACTGCAGCGCGCCCGTCGTGGTCGCAAACCACGAGCACCGGTTTCTCGCCGCAGAGCAGCTCGCGGCGATCGGTGTGCGGCCGCATGCGCTCGTCATCGAACCCGCAGCGAGGAACACGGCGCCGGCGATCGCCGCTGCAGCGCTCCTCGTCTCGCGGGAGTCGCCCGAGGCGCTTCTTCTCGTCCTTCCGTCCGATCACCTCGCCGACAAGGCGGCGTTTCAGGCCGATGTCGGCATCGCGCGCCGCGCGGCGGCCGATGGATACCTCCTCACGTTCGGCATCCGCCCGAGCGCGCCTGCGACCGGCTACGGCTACATCGAGGCGGGCGAGCCGCTCCCGGGCGAGGCCGCCGTGCACCGCATCCGGCGCTTCGTAGAAAAACCGGACTTCGAGACGGCGAAACGCTTTCTCGCGAGCGGCGCCTTCCTCTGGAACAGCGGCATGTTCCTCTTCCGCGCGCGGCGGTTCCTGGACGAACTTCGCGCGCACCGGCCGGACATCCTCGCCGCGGTCGAGCGCGCGGTCGAGGGCGCCGCCGCCGACCTCGATTTCGTGCGGCTTGCGGAGGCGCCGTTTTCCGCCTGCCCGGCGCAGTCGGTGGACTACGCGGTGATGGAAAAGACCGCCGCCGGCGCGGTCGTAAAAAGCGCGATGCGCTGGAGCGACGTCGGCTCCTGGTCCGAACTCTGGGAGGTGAGCGAAAAAGACGCTTCCGGCAACGCCGTGCAGGGCGATGCGGAGCTGCATGACGCGCGCGGCTGCTATGTGCGGGCGGACTCGCGGCACGTGTCGGTGCTCGGCGTCGAGAATCTGGTCGTCGTCGAGACCGATGACGCCGTGCTCGTCGCCGCGCGCAGCCGCGCGCAGGAAGTCAAAGAGGTCGTGGCGCGCCTCGACCGCGCCAACCGCAGCGAGCCGGTCTCGCACTCGCGCGTCTATCGCCCCTGGGGCTACTACGAGACGGTCGATGCGGGCGCGGGCTATCAGGTGAAGCGCATCATGGTGAAGCCCGGCGCGGCGCTCTCGCTTCAGCGCCACGCGAAGCGCGCCGAGCACTGGGTGGTAGTCGCCGGCTGCGCGCGTGTGACGCGCGGCGAAGAGACGATGACGCTCGGCGCGAACCAGTCCACGTTCATCCCGGTCGGCGTCAAGCACCGACTGGAGAACCCCGGCACCGAACCGGTCTATCTCATCGAGGTCCAGTCCGGAAGCTACCTCGGCGAAGACGACATCGAGCGCTTTGAGGACCGCTACGGCAGGCGGTAGCCGAAAGGCCGATGGTAGACTGTGCGCATGCGAACCACGATAGATTCTGCCGGTCGCGTCCTCATACCCAAGGCGCTGCGCGAGCGCATGGGGCT
>JAOAFL010000047.1 GCA_026416295.1 Burkholderiales bacterium
GCGTGATCTGCCCGAGCGAGCAGCAGCGCACCGCCTCCATCAGCACTTCGAACACGTTCGCGTTTTCGATCGCCGCTTTTTTCAGCCGCGCAAGCATCGCCGGCGCCTCGTGCGCGTGCCGCGCCTGAAAATCCCGCAGGCGGCGCAGCTGCGACCGTTTCTCCTCCTCGGTCGAGCGGATGAGTTCCAGCTTCTCGGGAATCGGATCGCCGTGCGGGTTGCGGAAGGTGTTCACCCCCACGATCGGATAGGAGCCGTCGTGCTTGCGGTGCTCGTAGTAAAGCGACTCCTCCTGGATCTTCGCGCGCTGGTAGCCGAGTTCCATCGCCCCGAGCACGCCGCCGCGCGCGGAAATCGCATCGAACTCGCGCAGCACCGCCTCCTCCACCAGGTCGGTCAGCTCCTCGATGATGAACGCGCCCTGGTTCGGGTTCTCGTTCTTCGCGAGGCCCCACTCCTTGTTGATGATGAGCTGGATCGCCATCGCGCGGCGCACCGAGTCCTCGGTGGGCGTGGTGATCGCCTCGTCGTAGGCGTTGGTATGCAGCGAATTGGTGTTGTCGTAGGTGGCGATGAGCGCCTGCAGCGTCGTGCGGATGTCGTTGAACGCGATCTCCTGCGCGTGCAGGCTGCGCCCGGAGGTCTGCGAGTGGAACTTGAGCTTCTGGCTCCGCTCGTTCGCGCCGTAGCGCTCGCGCATCGCGATCGCCCAGATGCGCCGCGCGACGCGTCCGATCACCGCGTACTCCGGGTCCATGCCGTAGGAGAAGAAAAACGAGAGGTTCGGCGCGAAATCGTCCACGTGCATGCCGCGCGCGAGATAGGCCTCGACGTAGGTGAAGCCGTTGGCGAGCGTGAAGGCGAGCTGGCTGATGGGATTCGCGCCGGCTTCCGCGATGTGGTAGCCCGAGATCGAGACCGAGTAGAAGTTGCGGATGTCGTGGTGGACGAAGGACTCCTGGATGTCGCCCATCATCTTGAGCGCGAACTCGGGCGAGAAGATGCAGGGGTTCTGCCCCTGGTCCTCCTTGAGGATGTCGGCCTGCACCGTCCCGCGCACGGTGGAAAGCGTCCAGGCGCGGATCTTTTCCGTTTCCTCGTCGGTCGGCGCCCGGCCGTTGTCGCGCCGGAACTTCTCCAGTTGCTGGTCGATCGCGGTGTTGAAGAACATCGCGAGGATCGCGGGCGCCGGGCCGTTGATCGTCATCGAGACCGACGTGTTCGGCGCGCACAGATCGAAGCCGTCGTAGAGCGCCTTCATGTCCTCCAGCGTCGCGATCGAGACGCCGGAGTTGCCCACCTTGCCGTAGATGTCCGGCCGCTCGTCGGGGTCGAAGCCGTAGAGCGTCACCGAGTCGAACGCGGTGGACAGGCGCTTCGCCGGCATGTCCTTCGAGAGGAAGTGAAAGCGCCGGTTGGTGCGGAAGGCATCGCCTTCGCCCGCGAACATGCGCGTGGGATCCTCGCTCTCGCGCTTGAACGCGAATACGCCGGCGGTGTAGGGAAACGAGCCGGGGACGTTTTCGCGCAGCTGCCAGCGAAGGATCTCGCCCTCGTCCTCGAAGCGCGGCAGCGCGACTTTCGGAACCCTGGTGCCCGAGAGCGACTCGTGGCGAAGGCGCGTACGGATTTCGCGGTCGCGGATGCGCACGACGTACTCCTCGCCCGCGTACGCCTTGAGCGTCTCGGGCCACATCTCGAGGAGCTTCTTCGAGCGGGCGTCGAGCTGCGCGTCTTTTTCGGCGAGCAGCGCCTCGACGTCGGCGGTCGGCCGCCCCGCGCGCGCGAGCGCCTCGCGCGCATAGCGCAGTGCCTGGCGTTCGCGCGCGATCCGCGCCTGCGCGAACGCGTGCCGGTGGTAGGCGCGCACGCACTCCGCGATCTCGGCGAGATACCGCGCCCGGTGCGCCGGCACGATCGCGTGCACCTGCGACGAGGTCTTGCCGCCCGGCCGCGGCAGGCGCCGCTCGGCGAGCGCGAGGCCCTTGCCGGCGAGCCGGTCGGCGATCGCGTGATAGAGCGCGGTCACGCCGTCGTCGTTGAAGCGCGCGGCGATCGTGCCGAAGACCGGCATCTCCTCCGGTTTGCTGCGGAACGCCTCGCGGTTTCGCTGCACCTGCTTGCGCACATCGCGCAGCGCGTCCTCCGCCCCCTTGCGGTCGAACTTGTTGATCGCGACGAAGTCGGCCAGATCGAGCATCTCGATCTTCTCGAGCTGGCTCGCCGCGCCGAACTCCGGCGTCATCACGTAGAGCGTCGCGTCCGCAAGCGGTACGATCGCCGAATCGCCCTGGCCGATGCCCGCGGTCTCGGCGAGCACCAGGTCGAAGCCCGCGGCGCGCGCGCACGCGATCGCCTCGCCGAGGCAGCGGGCGATCTCGGCACCCGAATCGCGCGTCGCGAGGGAACGCATGTAGACGTTCGCCCCGTCGATCGCGTTCATGCGGATGCGATCGCCGAGGAGCGCGCCGCCCGTTCGCCGGCGCGTCGGATCGACCGAGAGCACCGCGATCCTCAGCCGGTCGCCCTGATCGAGCCGGAATCGGCGCACGAGCTCGTCGGTGAGCGAGGACTTGCCCGCGCCGCCGGTGCCGGTGATGCCGAGCACCGGCGCCCGCTTTTTCGCCGCCGCGGCGGCGACGCCTTCGCGCAGCGTCGCGTCCGCCCGGCCCAGCTCGAAGCGCGTGATCGCCTGCGCAAGCGCGCGCCGCTCGCCCGCCGCGAGGCGCGCAAGCAGTTCCGCACCGTCTTGCGGCCCATATTCGGCCGGGTCGAAGTCGCAGCGCGCGAGCATGTCGTTGATCATGCCCTGAAGGCCGAGGCGCTGGCCGTCCTCGGGCGAGTAGATGCGCGCGACGCCGTAGTCCTGAAGCTCGCGGATCTCGGCGGGCACGATCACCCCGCCGCCGCCGCCGAAGACGCGGATGTGCACCGCACCCCGCTCGCGCAGCAGGTCCACCATGTACTTGAAGAATTCGAGGTGGCCGCCCTGATAGGAGGAGACCGCGATGCCCTGCACGTCCTCGTCCAGCGCCGCGGTGACGATCTCCTCGACCGAGCGGTTGTGCCCGAGGTGGATGACCTCCGCCCCGGAGGCCTGCAGGATCCGCCGGACGATGTTGATCGAGGCGTCGTGTCCGTCGAAAAGGCTCGCCGCGGTGACGAAGCGGATCTTGTGCCGGGCCTTGTAGACGAGGCTTTTCGATTCCGAGAGGTCGGTCATGCGCTGCGTTCGCTCCGGGCGCTATTGTGCACCCAGGCGGGCCCCGCCGGCGATCGCGGCGCAGCGGCGCAGCGCGTCGCGCATCTCGGCGCCGGTCTGGAACCGGCGCTGCGGGTCCTTCATCGTCGCTTTGAGAAGGATCGCGCGCGCGCAGTCGGGCACCTCGGGCCGCAGGCGCCGCACGTCGGGCAGCGGCTCGTTCGCGATCTTGTACATGAGCGCCGCGAGCGACTCGGCCTTGAACGGCAGCTCGCCGGCGAGAAGCTGAAAGAGCATCACGCCGAGCGAGTAGAGGTCGGCGCGCCCGTCGACCTTGCTGCTCGCGAGCTGCTCGGGCGCCATGTAGGAGGGCGTGCCGAGCAGCGTGCCGGTCTTCGTGCGGCTCGCGTCCGCGACCCGCGCGATGCCGAAGTCGGTGACTTTGACGGTGTCCGCCGCAGGGTCGTACATGACGTTCGCCGGCTTGATGTCGCGGTGCACCACGTTGTGGCGGTGCGCGTAGTCGAGCGCGTCGGCGCCCCGCGCGACGATGTCGAGCACCTTGGGGATCGGCAGCAGCCGCTCGCGCTGCGTGTACGGCACGAGATCCCCGCCCTGCAGGAACTCCATCGCGATGTAGGCGAGATCGTGCTCTTCGCCCGCATCGTAGATCGCGACGATGCCCGGGTGGTTGAGTTTGCCGGCGCTTTCGGCCTCGCGGAAGAACCGCGCTTTTGCCTCGGCCAGCTCGCCGGCCTCGAACTCCTGCGCGAGCGCCATCGTCTTGATGGCGACCACGCGGTTGATCTTCGGGTCGCGGCCGAGGTAGACCATGCCCATCGCGCCGCGGCCGAGCTCTTTTTCGATCTCGTAGCGCCCGAGGGTGGGCTTTTGCGCGAGGTCGAGCACGAGCGTGCCGCCCGGATGCGCGCCCGGCGCGCCGAGCAGCACCGTGCCTTCGAGCTGTTCGCTGCGCCTCTGTCGCGCCTCGATGTCGCGGTACTTCGCGTCGTGCTGCGCCATGTAGCGATAGACGGCGGCGGCCTTGTTGAACTGCCGCTTGCGCTCGAAGTCGAGCGCGAGCTGATAGAGCGGCGCCATCAGCTCGTCGTCGAGCGGGCACTTCTGGAAGTACTCGAACGCGAGGTCGAGCTGGCCGGCCTGGTGCATCGCGCGGCCGAGTTCGAGCGAGGTGCGCGCGCTCACCGCCTCGGCGGCCGCCTTGCCCTTCTCGGTGAGCAGGAACCGCTTGGTGGTGAGCGCGACGTGGCCGACGGCGATCAGGACGACGGGCAGCATGAGCTTCACCCAGACCGACTGCGACACCATCAGGCCCCATTCGAGCGCGAGCAGCAGGCCGACGAAGGCAGCGCTCGCGCCGGCGGCCGCTGCCGCCCCGAGCCGCGGAAACACGAACACCAGGTAGGCGACCGCGAGCGCGAGCGCGCCGAGCTCCAGCGCGAGCGCCCAGCCCGGCACGACGAAGAAGTGCTGCTGCAGGATGCTCGAGACCGTGTGCGCGAGCCGCACGACGCCGTCGGTCGCGGGGGAGAGCGGCGTCACCTGCCGCGGCGAGATGCCTTCGGCGGTCGGCCCGATGAGAACGATCCGATCCTTGAACGCGGCCGCCGGCACCTTGCCCGCGAGCACGTCGAAAAAGGAATGCACCGGGAACTCCGGCGTCCCGCCGCGTCCGGCGTAGTAGAACGGGTACATCTGCAGCGCCGAATCGGTGGGAACGAAGAGGTTCTTCAGCCGCACCCCTTCGCCGATGCGCACTTCGACTTCCTTCGGGGCGAGATTGAGCGAGCGCGCCGCGACCGCGAGCGCAAGCGAAGGAAAGTACGCGTCGTCGTACTGCACGACGAGCGGCTCGGTGCGCACCGCCCCGTCCACGTCGGGCAGTACGTTGACATGGCCGAGGCCGGCCGCCGCGGCCCCGAGGGCGGCGATCGGCGGCGTGATCTTGTCGGCGCGCAACGGCCCGCTGCCCTGGGCGACGAGCCCGGCCGGATCCCGCACGTTCGGCAACGCATGCGCCTTCAGGAACTCGGGAAGCGGCGCCTCGGGATTGCCGAGCGGTGCGCCCGGCGCGAGCCCGAAGAACATCGGCAGCACGACATTGCGGCCGCGCGCGACGCTTTCGGCGAGCCGCGCGTCGTCGCTGCCGCCCTGCGCTGCCGCGCGCAGTAACGCGGCAAAGCGTGCCGCCTGTTCGGGCAGCCTCCCGGCAAGACCCGTTCGTTCGAGGAGCGCTCGAAGCTCGGCGACCGCCTGTCGGGTCCCGGCCGATGCGCCGCCGGGCGGAAGCGCCGCGGCGTTCGCGGCGAGCTTCTCGACGACCGCGGCGAGCGCCCCGGTCTCGCCGAGCGCCGCAAGCCCGGCGCTTTCGAACGCTTCGGCGAGCGCGCGCACGCGCGCGGCGCCGGCGTCCTCCTGCGGCTCGGAAAAGAGGACGGTGCTCGCGACCACCTTGGCGCCCGCGCCGGCGAGCGTGTGGAACATTTTCGCGTGCACCTCCCGGCTCCACGGCCAGCGCCCGAGGCTGCGGATGCTGTGCTCGTCGATCGCGACGATCGAGATGTTCGGCGCGGGCGCACGCGTGCTCGCGCGCACGCCGACGTCATACGCCCAGCGCTCGAGGCCTCGCAGCAGCGGGCTCGCGCCGGCCGCGAGCACGAGGAGCGCGATCCCCGTCGCCCACAGCGCGTCGCTCGTCCAGAACCGCTTTCTCGCCAACCCGCCTTCCCTCCGGACCGCGGCCGGTCGGACCCGAAGCCGCGGCGGCGCGCCGCCATGTCAATTCGCGCGAATTCGGCCCCCGGGGTCGGCGGTCATTCGCGATACGAGGGATCGCGCGCCTCGATCAGGCGCTTCAGCATCGCGAACACGTCCTCGCAGGTGCGCTTTTCCGCCGGCCCCGACTCGCGCACCGTCTGCTCGAACACTTCCGGCCGGATGGGCTGCAGCGCCCCGGCCGCGCTCGCCGCGATCTGCACGTCGCAGGCGCGCTGAAGCGTCCAGAGCGTCATGAACGCCTCGGCGACCGTCGGCCCCCAGGCGAGAAGCCCGTGGTTTCGCAGGATCACCGCGCGCTTCGCGCCGATATCGCGCACCAGCCGCTCGCGCTCGCCTTCTTCGACCGTGATCCCCTCGAAGTCGTGATACGCCACCTGGCCGTAGAGCTGCGCGGCGTAGAAGTTCGTGGGCGAGAGCCCCTCCTTCAGGCACGCGACCGCCATGCCGGTCGTGGTGTGCGTGTGCATCACGCAGTGCGCATCCTCGATCGCGCCGTGGATCGCCGAGTGGATGACGAAGCCTGCGCGGTTGACGGGCCAGGCGGTCTCCCGCACCGGATTGCCGTCGAGGTCCACGAGCACGAGGTTCGAGGCGGCGACCTCGCGGTAGTGCAGGCCGAACGGGTTGATGAGGAAGAAGCGCTCCGGTCCCGGCACCCGCAGCGTGATGTGGTTGAAGATCATCTCGGTCCAGCCGAGGTAGTCGAAGATGCGGTAGGCGGCGGCAAGTTCCTCGCGCGCCGCGCGCTCTGCCGCGCTCACCGGGTACGAGGGCCTGAGGACCCGGCCTTCCTTGTAGATCGTCATCGGAACGGAAATATACGCTCGGCGTTTTCGCCGCGCACGCGGCTGCGCACGCCCTCGGGCAGGCGATCGACGCGCGCAAGGCACCCCACCGGATCGCCGATCGTGTGCGGGTAGTCCGAACCGTAGAGGACGTTCCCTGAGCCGAAGACGCGCACCGCCATCGCGAGCGCCTCGTCCGTGAAAACCACCGCGTCGGCGTAGATGCGCCGCGCCGCGAGGCTCGGCTTTTCGCGCGTCTTCGTGCGGCAGGCGGGGATGTGCTCGAAGCACTGGTCGAGCCTGCCGATCAAGAACGGCAGCGCTCCGCCGCCGTGGCTCGCGATGATCCTGAGGTTCGCGTAGCGGTCGAAGAAGCCGTCGTAGATCATGCGCGCGACGGCGAGCGTGGTGTCGAAGGTGAACCCGACCGACGCGGTCAGCTGGAACTCGTCCATTCTCATTTCCCCGACGCCGGGCGGCGCCGTCGGATGCACGAGCACCGGCAGCTTCGCCGCGTCGATCGCGCGCCAGATCGCCGCGAACGCCGGGTCGGTGAGCGCACGGCCGTCGACGTTTGCGAGCACCATCACGCCGCAGGCGCCCGCCTCGAGCGCGCGCGCGAGCTCCGCGAGCGCCTGCCGCTCGTACTGCCAGGGAAGCGAGCAGAACCACTGAATGCGGTCGGGCCAGGTGCGGTGCGCCTCCGCCATCGCGTCGTTCATCAGGCGTGCGGCGCGCGTGCTCACCGCCTCGCCCCCCCAGTAGACGTTCGGGCAGGTGAGCGAGACGACGGCGACATCGATGCCGGCGCGGTCCATGTTCCGGATCCGCAGGTCCCAGTCGAACATCTCGGGGATCGGCGTCATGAACGGCGCGCCGTCCAGATGAATCGCGCGCAGGCCGCCGACCACCTTCTTGAGCGTATAGCGCGGCCGGCCGTGGCGCTCGAGGAGCCGCAGCCACTCGCGATCGAGCATGTGGGTGTGCACGTCTATCACCGGCGACATCGCGTTCGTCCCCATCCTGAAGGATTGCCGAGGCGGGGGAGCGTATTCCGCCCGGCGCGCCGAGGCAATGGCAGCGCCCGGCCGTTTCGCGCCGCGCCGCCCGCGGTCGCGCGCCAAGCCGACCGAAGCGAGCGGCTGCTGCCGCGCCGCTCGGAGGCCGGTCTGCGACACGACTGTAAAGCTATTGTCCAAGTTTATACTGGCGGCTCTCGAGCAGATCACCCATTACATTGACGGCGATCGGCATTAGTTGTATAGTTTCTGCACAACTTCACAAGACGACATGGCCTCGCCCGCCCGAACCGCGCCGGCGTCGCGCGAAGACGCCGAGCTCTTTCCGATCCGGACGGTCGCCGGACTGACCGGTGTGGCGCCGGTCACGCTGCGCGCCTGGGAGCGCCGCTACGGCCTCGTCAAGCCCTTGCGAAGCGTGGGCGGCCACCGGCTCTATCGCCGCAGCGACATCGACACGATCCACCGCGTCGTCGCGCTGCTCGGCAAAGGCATCGCGATCGGGCAGGTACGACGCTCGCTCGCAGCCGCCGCGCGCAGGACCGGGGAAGCGTCGGAGGCGCCGTGGGAGCGCTACCGCGAACGGATGATCGCGGCGATCTCGCAGTTCGACGAGGACCGCCTGGAGGACGTCTACAACGAGGCGCTCTCGCTCTATCCGTCGCAGCTCGTGACCGAAAAGGTGCTGCTCCCGCTCCTCGTGGAGCTCGGCAGGCGTTGGGAGACCGCCGAAGGCGGGGTCGCCGAAGAGCACTTCTTCGGCGTGTACCTGAGAAACAAGCTCGGAGCGCGGTTTCATCATCGCGCGCGCCTGGAGTCCGGCCGCAAACTGCTCGCCGCCTGCCTGCCCGGGGAGCACCACGAGGTCGGGCTGCTGCTGTTCGCGCTCGCCGCGCACGAGCGGGGAATGCGCCTCGTGCTGCTCGGGGCGGACACGCCGCTCGGCGAGATTCCGTACGCCGCGCGCCGCTCGCGCGCCGACGGTATTGTCCTCTCCGGCTCGATCGAGCCACGGCCTGGCCTGCTCGACGAAGAGTTGCCGAAGCTCGTGCGCGAGGCCGGCGTACCGGTCTTCGTCGGCGGCCAGACGGCGGTGCGGCACCGCGACGCGATCGTCGCCGCGGGCGCCGAGGCGCTCGGCACCGACATCGCAGCGGGCTTGAAGCGCATCGCTCTCGCGCTCGGCGCGGCCGGGCGCTCGCGCTGACCCCTTGCCCCGAAAAGACGCAGGGGACGATCGCGTGAACGCGCTCCGGCTCGCGGTGGACTGGACCGAACAGGGGCTCCTGCCCGATTCCGTCGTTCGCGCCGGCATCCGGCGGCTGCTCCGTCGCCGGCTCGAGGAGATCGGCGCCGACGACGCCGAAGCGTGCGCCGTGCGCACCGAGGCATTCCTGCAGGAGATGGCGAGCGCGCCGGTCGCGCCGATTCCGCACAAGCCGAACGAACAGCACTACGAGCTGCCCGCCGAGTTCTTCGGTCTCGTGCTCGGCCCGCGGCGAAAGTACAGCGCCTGCTACTGGCCGGCGCACGTCGCGCGACTCGACGAGGCCGAAGCCGCGGCGCTCGCCGCG
Organism: Burkholderiales bacterium; assembly: GCA_026416295.1. GTDB lineage: Bacteria > Pseudomonadota > Gammaproteobacteria > Burkholderiales > SG8-39 > RBG-16-66-20. The sequence goes on from JAOAFL010000047.1 coordinate 9,380, forward strand.
ACCTGCGAGCGCGCGGGTCTCGCCGACGGCATGGACGTCCTCGAACTCGGCTGCGGCTGGGGCTCGCTCACGCTGTGGATCGCCGAGCGCTACCCGGCCTGCCGCATCACCGCGGTCTCGAACTCGGCCTCGCAGCGCGC
>JAOAFL010000058.1 GCA_026416295.1 Burkholderiales bacterium
TTCACCTCCATCGCCCCGCAGCAGTTCCAGTTGCGCACTTCCTCCAGCTCCAGCCCGAGCGCGCGCCCGACCGCGCGCGTCGAGCGGTCATAGGCGTGCGCGGTGCCTTCGAGCGCGCAGCCCGGGTAGTAGGCGACGCGCAGGTATTCGGATTTCATGCCCTGTCCTCCAGCCCGAGCGCCTTGCGCCGGCGACGTTCCTCCTCGCGCACGTATTCGGCGATCGCAGCGCCGGCGCTCGCCCAGCCGCGCGTGCGCGGGCGAAAGACCGCCGCGAGCGCGAGCTTGATGCCCTGAAGGATCGGAAGCCTGCGCGCGACGCGCCGGGCGATTTCGACCAGCCAGTCCTGAAGGAGCGGCTGGCCGGTCTTTTCGAAGAAGCGGCGGATGACGCGACCTTCCTCGATTTTGCCGGTCGCCACCACCTGCTCGGTGAACTCCTCGTCGAAGATCATCGAGGGCTTCTTCGGCGTATGGCCCTTCAGTTCCAGCCAGTGCGCGGTCGCCTTCATCACGCCTTCGGGGAAGACGTCGCGCGGGCAGGCGTAGGTGCACTTGTTGCACGACACGCACTGCCAGATGATCTCCTTGTCGCGCAGCAGTTCCGACTCCATCCCCATGCGGATGAGGTAGATCCAGTAGCGCGGATTGAAGTCGGGATTCACCGCGTGCACGGTGCAGGAATTCGTGCACGAGCCGCACTGCCAGCAGCGGTGGATGTGCTCGCCGCCGGGAAGCGCCGCGATCTCTTCCTGCAGCCGCTCGTTGTAGTCGGTGACCACGCGCGGCTCGATGAAAGTGCTCCAGTGGCCGGAGACATCCACGCCGTCGAGCACGAGCTTTTCGTGCGTCTTCAGGTTTTCGGGACGGATCAGCGATTTTTCGTGGATCGGCATGAGACGTTCAAGCTCAGGAAAGGAGCCTGCGTTCGTCGCTGCCGGCGGCGGCCTTGACACGCAGCCGCCCACGGCTGCCGATGCCGTCAAGGCCCAGGAGCCGGCGCAGGTGCAGCGCCGGGTCTTCCGGCGCGTTGAAGTCGGCGCGCAGGTACGTGCCGCCCTGCTCGGAAATGTAGTCCGCGTACACCTGCGCAAGGAGCAGGTCCACGTACTGCAGCACGTCGCGATAGACGCCGTTCGCCGCGAGATACTGCGCGAGTTCCTCGCGCAGGACGAGAAAGGTCGCATAGCGCGCCGGCACTTCGATGCGCTCGCTGTCCAGGTTCTCGCCGTACCAGATCTCGCGCAGCACGCCGGTGTTCGTCTCCTCGTCCCAGACCCAGCGGCACATGAGCGGATAGCGCTCGGGGTCCACCGCGTGAAGGATCTCGGCCGCGAGGTCGTGCGTCCAGCGGTGCGCGCGGTCCCCGGGAAACGCGGCGCGGAACGCAGCCATCCGCGCATCGGCGCTCGCGGTGTCCTCGCGGCCTTCGAGCAGCCGCGCGACCGCGGCGCGCAGCCCGAGAAATCGTTCGCCTTCCAGATACGGCGCGATGCGCCGCCTGACCGTCGCGCAGAGCGCGGCGAGCGTGCGGAATTCGTCCGGCCCGAGCGCGGCGGCCGGGCGTTCGACGAGAAGCTCGCGAAACGCCGCCGCCTTCGCCTGAAGCGCGAGGGCGTAGCGCTCGACGCCGCCCTGCTCGTCGGTCGCGGCCACGAGCCGCTCGAGCGCGGCGGCGAGTTTCGGGCCGCTCAGCTCGAGGCGCGGTCGTTCGCTCGGTGCGAGCACGTCGCTTTTCACGCCGCCGCCGCTGCCGGTGCGCGAACGAGCGCGAGCGCCGACATCGCCGCCGCCTTTGCCTGCGCGATCGAGTCGTCGATCGTCTCCGGGCCGGTCGCGGCGCCCGCGACGAAGACGCCCGGGCGCGAGGTCTCGCCGAGCGCGCCGTAGGCGTGACCCTTCGCGATGTGGCCGTGCTCCTGCAGCCGCACCCCGAAGATCTCGGCGATGCGCCGGTTCTCGACGTTAGGATCCATGCCGATCGCGTGAACCACCATGTCGAAAGGGATGGTGATCGGGCGCTTGACCAGCGTATCTTCGCCCTTGACGATCAGGCGCTTTCCGTCGGAGGTCACCTCGGCGATCCGCGCCTTGATGTACTTCACCTTGAACTCCTCCTGGCTGCGCCAGTAGTAGCCGGTCTCGTACAGCCCGAAAGTGCGGATGTCCATGTAGTAGATGTACACGTGGCAGTCGGGCAGCTCCTCGCGGATCTCCATCGCGAGGTTGCAAGAGACGGTGCAACAGATCTTCGAGCACCACTCGCGCCCGATCTGCCGGTCGCGCGAGCCGACGCACAGCAGGATCGCCACCCGCTCGGGCTTGCGGCCGTCGGAGGGACAGCGCACGCCCTTGCCCGAGGAAATCATCTGCTCGACCTGGGTGGTCGTCACCACGTCCGGATAGGTGCCGAAGCCCCACTCGGGCTTGTTCACCGAATCGAAGTGCGTGAAGCCGGTGCACAGAATCGCCGCAGCCGCCTCCACCGTCTGGCCGTTCGAAAGCTGCGCGCGAAACGCCCCCGGCGCGCCGTCGAAGCGCTCGACGCGGCAGCCGGTGTGAACGCTAACGAGCGGGTTCTGCTCCACCCGCCTCACCATGCCGCCGATCGCATCGCGCGCCCACTCGCCCGAGGGCACGAGCTTCGCGTAGCCCGAGAGGATCGGCGCGCCGCCGAGGCGCGACTCTTTTTCGACCAGGACCGCACGCTCGCCGACGGCGGCGAGCGCCTGCGCGGCGGCAAGCCCCGCGGGCCCGCCGCCCACGACGAGGATCGGCTTCATTGCGCCGCCCGGATCGGGATGAAGCCGGGCCCGGAGGTGATCCGGCGGCGCGGATCGTACAGCGATTCGCCCCTGCCCGCTTTCACCTCGTCGAGATAGGCGACGAACTCGGCTTTTTTCGCCTCCCAGTCGATGCCGAGCTTTTCCATCAGCGCTTCGACCGGGGAGGCGTGCCAGTGAAGCTGCACGATCTTGTACGGATGCGCGCCGCAGACGAGCGCGGCGAACTGGCAGTCGGCCATGATCGGGATCTCCCAGGTCTTGTTCGCCGCTTTTCCGATCCACTGGTTCTTGTCGAGCGTGGTGATGCAGCCGGTGTCGTGCCCGATCATCACGTCGGCGCGCGCCTCCTCGACCGCGACGCGCACCTTGCGGTCGATGGCGAAGGAGCGCGTGAACTCGCGCTCGCTGATGATGTGGCGGAAACCGAAGCCGCAGCAGTCGTACCAGGTGGAGTAGTCGACGACCTCGGTGCCGAGCGCCTGCATCAGGCCGGTCGAGACCGCGAGGCGATTGCCGCCGAGGATCGCGTCGTCGTAGATCGCGTCCTCCGGCACCATCTTGTAGACGTGGCAGGCTGGATGGATCACCGCGCGGATGCCGCTCGCGTCGATTTCGCGCATCGCGGCGATTTTCTCGCGCATCACGTGCAGCCACTCGGAGTAATGCACCACCTCTTCGGGAAGCAGGAGCTTTCCGTCCACCAGCCGCCCGAGCTTGCCGAGGATGGCCTTCACCCGCTCGCGCAGCTTCGCCGAGTGGACGAGGTAGGCGCGCACCTCCTTGTAGTTGCCGAACGAGGTGCCGCAGTGAACGAGCGGATACCAGTAGCCGTCGGGCAGCCCCTGCGCGCGGGCCGCGACGTACGCCTGGTGGAAGTTGCGCAGGAACACCGCGGCGAGGCTCTCGATGTTGCCGATGCCCGAGCCGTGGTAGTTCCAGGCGGTGCACGAGGTCTGGTCGGTCTCGTCGAGGTACTCGACCCCGAGCCGGTTCATGAGCCACAGGAGCGACGCCGGGTAGCCCGGGATGTTCCCGCACTGGCCGCAGGACTTGTGGTGCCACAGGCGCCGCGTCGGGATCTTCTTGTCCCAGCCGTAAAGCGTCTTCACCGTCACCGGCTCGTGCGCTTCGCTCACGCGGTGCACGACGATCTCGCCGTCCTTTTCCAGCTCCCACATCGCGTCGCGCACGTCCTCGACCCGGTCCTTTCCGGTGAGCATCGAGCGCCGGTCGACCTTCAGTTCCACCCACGCGGTCGCGATGCGTGCTTCCCGCGGGCTCAGGTTCGCGTCGCGCCATTCCGGCCCGTGGCCCGTGAAGCGTTCATTCATCGTCGCCTCCTCTCGCTTGCTGCTCTGCGAGGAAGTCTTCCCACTCCTCGCGCTTTTCGTCCATGAAATCCGAGATCACGTCGAAGAGGTTCGGATCGATCCCTTCGAGCTGTTCGAGCACCCCGGTCTCCTCCCAGATGGTGTAGAGCTCGATCGAGGTGCGCAGGTTCACCTCCCACGCGGTGGCGGTGGTGTTCAAGGTCGGCACCGGAATCGCCTGGCGCAGGAGCTTGAGCGGCGCCTCGACCTTCGAGATCCGCGGCCCCCAGTCGGGGAAATGGTCCTTCGTGATCATGTCGGGCGCGAGCTGGTTGCCGGTGGACACCAGCTTCAGCATCACGCGCGAGAAGGGCCGCAGCACGTTCTTCGCCGACTCCATCCGATGCTTGATCGCGGTCTCGCGCATGAGCATCACGAGGCCCCCGGGCGAATTGCCGAACGGGCAGCGCGCGGCGCAGGTGTAGCACTGGGCGCACGCCCAGATCTTTTCCTGCATCGCGTCGTAGATGCCCTCGAGGTTCTCGGTCCAGAGCAGCTGCACGATCTCGCGCGGCGAGAAATCGTAGTAGTGCGCCGCAGGGCACGTGGCGGTGCAGATGCCGCAGTTGAGGCAGCCGTGCAGCTCGTGGTCGAACCGCAGGTCCGACTGGATGTCGCGGAAGATCGCTTCGAGCTTTTCGCGCGGGACCGGCGGCGCCTCCGACACCGGATCGCCGGCGCGCTGCTGGACGCGGGTCGCGTGCGCGGTCGCCATCGCTCGCCTCTAATAGGTGAGCACCCGGCAGTCGCCTTCCATCACTTCCTCGATGAGGTGCGCCCCGCCGATCACGCCGGTGCACTCCGGAATCAGGTCTTCCGGCTTCATGTCGAAGAGGTCGAGGTTCGGCGAGCAGCAGTAGAACTTCACACCCGCCTCGTGCGCCTCGCGGATGAAGTCGTACACGGTCTTCGGCGACCCTTCCTTGACGCGCAGCTTCTCGGCCACCCCTTTCTTCATCAGTCGCCCGGCCGTCGCGGTGCAAATCACCTCGACCTCGTAGTCCATCGCCGCCGCGACCGACGCCTGAAAGATCGGCGCACCGAGTTCCTCGCCGTTCCTCGGATCGGTGTTCGCCATCACGATGACCAGTTTCTTCGCCACGCCCGTTCCTCCTTGCCGGGGATTGCGCGATGTCGCGCAGAATATATTAGGAAATTCTAAAGTGCAACACGCCGCGCGTCAGCCCGGCGCGCGCATCCAGCCGGTCGCGGCGACCACGCCGGTCATGATCGGCACCAGCGCGTCCTCGATGCTGCGCTGCACCGCGCGCAGTCGATCGAGCGTCGCGCCGTAGCCCTCCGGCACCTCGTCGAACTCGAGAATCAGGTCTTCGACCATGCCGAGCTTCACGCCCGGGTGACCGGCGAAACCGAACGCCCGCGCGCCGACCCGCCACACCGCTGGCCGGTTTTCCTCGTCCACGCCGAGGATTTCCGCCTGCGGCGGGGGCAGCGCGCGGTCGCGCATGTAGATCGCGAGCGGAAACGCCTCCGGAAGAAACCCGTCGAGCGCATCGGGCGAGACGCGTCGGACGGCGAGCACCGCGAACGCGAGCGGCGCGGGTTCGGCGCTGCCGCCCGCGGCGAGCGCGAGGATCTGCGCGCCGAGGCCGAAGCCGAGCACCGGCCTTCCTTGCTCGAGGCAGGCGCGCGCGAGCGCCACCTCCGCCGCGAGGGTCGGCAGATCGCGCGCGCCTGCGCTTCCCCACGGCCCGCCACCAAGCAGCACGAGACCGTCATCGAGCGCTTCGGGCGCAGGAAGCGCCCGCCCACCGGCGAACGGACGCCAGTAGCGAAATCGCACGCCGCGGCCCTCGAGGTGGTCCTCGATGAGGCCCAGGTACTCGCCCGCGGTGTGCTGGACGACGTGAACCGTCACCGCTTCGGCGCAAGGCCGAGCTGGCGGCGGATGCGCCGCAGGTCGCCCTTCGACGGCGCAAACGGGTAGCTCGCGATGTCGGAGGGCGGCGAGTCGCCGTAGGGCCGGTCGCAGGCGGAAATGTCCTCGGCGAACTTGCCCGGGCAGCCGGAGGTGCGAAACGCAACTCCCGCCTCGATCACCGCGTCGAGCTCGCTCGTCGGGATGCCGTAGTCGATGACGCGCCCGGCTTCGTCGAAGCGCATGTGCTCTACGCGCACGCCGCGATAGTCGATGAGATAGCGCGCAAGCTGCACCCGCCGCCACTGGTCGCGCGGCGTCGGCGGCAGGTGGTCCATGAGCGAACCCTTCTCGGGAAAGAAGCAGAAGAGATGGCTGTGGCCGCCGAGGTCGACGAGCTTTTGCACGAGCGCGAGTACGTCGTACTCGGTCTCGCCCATGCCGACGATGATGTGCGCGCCGAACTTCTGCGGGCCGAAGACGTCGCGCGCGTGCAGGAGGATCTCCCAGTATTTCGCCCACGAGTGCGGCGAGCCGACGCCCTTGCCGCGCGTGCGCTCGAAGATCTCGGGGGTGGCGGCATCGAGCGCGACGGTGAAGATGTCGGCGCCGAGCTCCTTCAGCGCCACCACATCGGCGCGCGTCATCGTCGTCGGGTTGGACAGGATCGAGACCGGGATCGCCGACGGATCGATGCGGTCGGTCCAGGCTTTCAGCACCGCGCGCGTATCCTCGTCCGAGCGCGGGTGCGTGATCATCGAGATGCACATGCGATGAAAGGGGCTCGCCGCGCCGTCGGCGGCGACCTTGTCGATCACCTGCGCAAGCGGCACCGCCGGCCAGTCGACCCGGATGAAGTTGCGGTCGGCGTAGTCGCGCTCGGCCTCGCGGTGGCGGGCGAGTCCGCAGTAGGCACAGTTCGCCCGGCAGCCTTCCGGGTAGGTCAGCAGCAGGTTCAAGCAGCGCGTGCACTCGCAGCGGTACATGCGACCGCTCATGATCCCGAGCGTGATCGCCGCCGCGGTGGACATCTGCACGTACTCGGGCGAGCGCATGTTCGGCGTGAGCACGTTGTAGTTCGGCAGATAGACGCCCTGCGGGGCGACGTTCGCGCGCTTTACGCGCGCGCCGTTCCTCAGCTCGATCGGGATCGTGCCGGGCGCGCGCGGCAGCATCGGCGCAGCGGCCGGCGATTCGGGTCGAACACAGCTCATTGCCAGTACTCCGGATAGGCGATCCATGCGCGGCGCAGCTCGCGCTTGCCGGGCGCGGCCGATGCGAGCAGCTCCCGCCGGCGCGAAAGCGCCCGCGCAAGCGAGCGCGCATAGACATCGCGCAGCTCTTCCTCGTATTCGTGGTAGCCGCCCGAGGCGGCCGCCTCGCCGGCGAGCCGCCCCGAGTGCACTGCGGCGGCGATCCCGGCGCCGGTGACGGGATTGGCGAGCCCGGCGGCGTCGCCGGCAAGCAGCACCGCCGTGTCGCCGAGCGCGCCTTGCACGCGCAGCATCCCGCCGACCGGGATCGCCCCGCCGGTGATGGCGAGGATGTCTCGCCCGAGGCGCCCGTCGGCGACAAGCCGCGCGTGCAGCGCGGCGACGATTTCCTTCAGGCGCGCGCGCTCCGACGGCACGACGCCTGCGCCGACGTGGGCGATCGCGCCCTTCGGAAACAACCAGCCGTAGCCGCCGGGGATGCGGGCGGAGAGAAAGATGTCGGTCGCCGCGTGCGGCGCCGCGAGCGGCACCGTGATCTGGCGCGTCTCGACGAGCGCGGTGTTGACGCTTCCGATCGCGCGGCCGACGACCGAACGCGGGCCGTCGGCGCCGACGAGGACGCGCGCCGAGAGCCTCGCGCCGTCCGAAAGAAGCACCGTTCCGTCGGCGGCGACGCGCCGCACGGGCGAGGAAAAGCGCACCTCGGCGCCGGCGCGCACCGCGCGTGCGACGAGCGCCGCATCGAACGCCGCGCGATCTAGCATACGGCCGCGAAAGTCGGGCGTGGGGTCGGGCGGGTCGTCTTCGACATAGGTCGCCATCGCCTCGATCCTCTGGCGTTCGGAGCGCGCGACATCGTCGGCATGCGCCGCAATCATCGCCGGCACGAACTCGGCGCATTGCACCGGACGGCCGGGCGCTCGCCTGCGATCGAGCGCGATCACCCGGGAGCCGCGCGCGGCCGCCGCGGCGGCCGCGCTCGCGCCTGCCGGGCCGAGCCCCACCACGAGCACGTCGCAGGTTTCGGTCATGCGGCGAGCGCCGCCTGCCGATAGAGCCGGATCGTGCGCTCGGTCTTCACCGAGCAGCAGGCGTGCGCCTGATCGGCCGGCCGGCCGATCGCGTGCGCGAGCGCGACCGCGCCCTCCGCGGGAAACGCGATGCCGTCGAGGCCGGCCATCACCGCATACGCGTCGGTGACACGGCGGTGCATGCCCGGTGGCCGCGCACAGCCGAGAAGGACCGGCCGCTCGGGCAGGCGGCGTCGCGCCTCCAGAAAGATCCGTCCGACCTCGGCGGGATCCGGGGTCGCGAACGTGCCCGGCTTCGCGTAGAACGGCATCACGACGACGAGCACGAGCGAATGGATGCGATGGCGCGCGACGATCTCGAGCGCCGCGGGCTCCCCGAGCACCCGTCCGTAGTGAAGGCCGATCACGATATGCGGCACCACCTCCATGCGCGTCTCGCAAAGCGCCTCGAGCGTCGCCTCGAAGTCGGCCACCGGACGCTCCAAGTGATAGACCTCGCGGATCGTCTGCTCCGATCCGATCACGTCCATCATCGCGGTGTCGACGCCCGCATCGGCCATCGCGCGCGCGCGCGCGCGATCGAGGAGCGCCGTATGCACCGCGATCCGCAACCACGGGAAGTCCCTCTTCAGGCGAGCGACCGCCGGCCAGTAGCGCTCGTAGCGGATTTCGTTGCGCCGGTTCGATCCGCCCGAGAGCAGAAACCCTTGCAGGCCTCCGGCGGCGACCATTTCGCGCACGCGCCGCTCGAGGGTCTCGGGGCTCGTCGCCGGGATCATCGGCTCGAGGATCTTCGCCCGGCAATGGTCGCAGTCGAGCGCGCAGCCGGCGCCGGTCACCGAGAAGGCGGGAAAGCTGTTCTTTCCGCAGCCCTCTAGCTCGCAGCTCGAGTACGCCTTGAAGGTGGGCGTCGAGAAGCGGATCGGGCGGCCGGCCGCCGCCCCCGCGCGCTCCATCTCTTCGACGAGCCGCGAATCGAACGGCGCATCCTCCAGCGCCTCGATCGCCGCAAGCCGCTCGATCCAGCGCATCGCGCGCGCCACCCGGCTGCTTCCGCCGCGCCGCCTACTTGCGCTTGAGGAAAAACGTGAACTCCTTGTTCGCCTCGGAGTGCGACAGGAGTTCGTTGCCGGTCTGCTTGGCGAAGGCCTGGAAGTCCTTCACCGATCCCGGGTCGGTGGCGACGATCTTGAGCACCTGCCCCGACTGCATGTCCGAGAGCGCTTTTTTCGCGCGCAGGATGGGCAGCGGGCAGTTGAGCCCCCGCGCATCGAGTTCCTTGTCGAATTTCATCTGCGGTTCCGTCCCCTCATCGTTCACCCGAAACGTGCCAGCAGCTCCGCCACCCGCCCGGCGCGCTCGCGACGGGCCTGCGGCGCCGCCGGCAGCTCCTCGCGGATCATGCACGCGACCATCTCGAAGAACGCCCGATCGAGCGCGCGCCGGGCGGCCGCGAGCTGCTGCGCAATGTTCTCACAAGGCTCGTCGTCCGCGATCATGCGCCGCACCGCCCGCACCTGGCCCTCGACGCGGGCAAGCCGCGCGTCCATCGCCTTCTTCGCCTCGGCGTCGTGAATTTTCGGTTCGCTCATCCTCGCGTCCTGTCTCCGACGCGCCGCGAATATACACCGGCGGGTATCGACGGGCCAGCGCAGTGGGGGTTTCGCGACGCGCCATAAAAATCTCGATCCCGCTCATCAGGGAATCCGCTTTGCCCTATACTCGCTGGGAGTATTACGCTGATGAGGGAACTAAGCGCGATGTCCGGACTGCCCGACAAAGCCTTCCTCGATCGGCTAATCGCCGAGCGGCTGGACGAGCTGCTGCCGAAGAAGCTCGCCGAGTTGCGCGAGAAAAAGACGCCCTCGATGACGATCATCGCAACGAAGGGCACGCTCGATTGGGCCTATCCCCCCTTCATCCTGTCTTCGACCGCCGCCGCGCTCGGCTGGGAGGTGTCGGTGTTCTTCACCTTCTATGGGCTGAACCTGCTGCGGCGCGACCTGAGCGACCTCAAGGTGAGCCCGCTCGGAAACCCGGGCATGCCGATGAAGATGCCCTTCGGTCCGGCGTGGTTCAGGCACATCGACTGGAACATCCCGAACGCCGTGCAGGCGATCTTGCCCGGCTTCGAGTCGGTCGCGACCGCGCTCATGAAGAAGACGATCCGCGACAAGGGGGTGGCCGACATCGAGAGCCTGCGCCAGGCCTGCATCGAGTCTGGCGTCAATCTGATCGGCTGCCAGATGACGGTGGACCTCTTCGGTTTCACGCGCGAGGACTTCATCCCCGAGGTGAAGGACTACGTCGGTGCGGCGACTTTCCTGCCGATGGCGCGAGAGGCCGACGTCAACCTTTTCGTCTGACGAGCGGCGTCGCGATCGCGCCGTCGCCGGATTCGCCTTCGGCGATCCCCGACCTGGCCGATCTCGGCTGCGCCGCCTGTTGCGCCGACCTCGCGTCGGAAGGGTTCCGCGCGGCCCGCGACCTCGCATTCGTCGCGAACGCCGCGCCCTGACCGAACGACGGCTGCGAAAGGAAGCGGCTGCAAGAACGTCGTCTTGCGCGGCGCTCGCTCGGCAAAGAGCGCCGACGCCCGCGGTCAGCGGGCTGGCGGCACTGTCGCGCCGAACTGCTCGGCAAGCAGCCGCTCGCCCTGCTCCAGCACGAAGTAGCGGAACGCCTCCGCCGCCGGCGAGAGCGCTTTCGCGCGGATGTTGACGATGTACCAGCGGCGCATCACCGGCGTGCCGGCGATGTCGAGCAGCGCGAGCTGGCCGACCGAAAGCTCCAGGCCCGCGGTGTGCAGCGACAGAAAGGCAAGGCCCATTCCGGCGATCACCGCCTGCTTGATCGTCTCGTTGCTCGACATCTCCATGATCGGTCGCACCGCGAGGCGGTGTTCGCGGAGGAAATGCTCCATCGCGGCGCGGGTGCCGGAGCCCGGCTCTCGCACGATGAAGGGCTCGCCTTCGAGCGCCTTCGGCGCGATTTCCCGCCGGCCCGCGAGCGGGTACGAGGGCGACGCGAGTACGCCCAGGGGATGGGCGGCGAAGGGTTCGGCGCGCGTGTCGAGCTCGCGCGGCGGCCGACCCATCACCGCCAGATCGACCTCGTTGTCGTGCAGCAGCCGCGAAAGCTGCTCGCGGTTGCCCACCGCGAGCCGAATTTCGACCGCCGGATGCTCGGCGCGAAAGCGCGCGAGCAGCCGCGGCAGGAAGTATTTCGCCGTGCTCACCATGCCGATCGTCATCCGGCCGCCCTCTGCGCGACGCAGCACCGACATCGCGTCGGCTGCCTCCTTGAGGGTCGCGAGGACGCGCCGGGCGTAAACGAGCAGGTATTCGCCCGGCATGGTCAGCCGCACCCCGCGCCCAGCCCGCTCGAAGAGCGGCAAGCCGACCACCGCCTCGAGATCCTTCACCAGCATCGAAACCGCCGGTTGAGTGAGGTGAAGCTCCTCTGCCGCGCGGGCGAAGCTTCCATGTTTCGCTACCGACGCGAACGCGGTCAGTTGCTTGAGCGTCGCACCTCGCATAAGGGTTTCTGAAGCGAACCCGAAGTATTTCTGACTTTACCTTATTGAACCGGCTTCCGATACTCGCGCGCATGGATCGCTATCAAGCCGGTGTCATCCCCTATCGCCGGATGGGCTACTGGCAGCCCGACTACGAGCCGAAGGACACCGACGTCCTCGCGCTCTTTCGCGTCACCCCGCAGGATGGCGTCGAGCCGGAAGAGGCGGCCGCAGCGGTGGCAGGCGAGTCTTCGACCGCGACGTGGACGGTCGTCTGGACCGATCGGCTGACCGCCTGCGAGCTTTATCGCGCAAAGGCCTATCGAGTCGAGCCGGTGCCCGCGCGGCCGGGCGAGTACTTCGCCTACATCGCCTACGACCTCGATCTCTTCGAGCCGGGGTCGATCGCGAACCTCGCCGCCTCGATCATCGGCAACGTCTTCGGCTTCAAGGCGGTGCGGGCGCTGCGGCTCGAAGACATGCGAATTCCGCTCGCCTACCTCAAGACCTTCGACGGTCCGCCGACCGGCATCGTCGTCGAGCGCGAGCGGCTGGACAAGTTCGGCCGGCCGCTGCTCGGCTGCACCGTCAAGCCGAAGCTCGGCCTCTCGGGCAAGAACTACGGGCGCGTGGTGTACGAGGCGCTGCGCGGCGGGCTGGATTTCACCAAGGACGACGAAAACATCAACTCCCAGCCGTTCATGCACTGGCGCGACCGGTTCCTGTTCTGCATGGAGGCGGTCAACCGCGCGCAGGCCGCGACCGGCGAAGTCAAGGGCCACTACCTCAACGTCACCGCAGCGACGATGGAGGACATGTACGAGCGCGCCGAGTTCGCAAAAGAACTGGGCAGCGCGATCATCATGATCGACCTCGTCGTCGGCTACACCGCGATCCAGTCGATGTCGAAGTGGGCGCGGCGAAACAACATGATCCTGCACCTGCACCGCGCAGGCCACGGCACGTACACGCGGCAGAAAAACCACGGCGTGTCGTTCCGCGTGATCGCCAAGTGGATGCGCATGGCAGGGGTGGACCACCTGCACGCCGGCACCGTCGTCGGCAAGCTCGAAGGCGACCCGAACGCGGTTCAGGGCTACTACAACGTGCTGCGCGAACCGCACAATGCGGTGGATCTCCGGCGCGGCCTCTTCTTCGAGCAGCCCTGGGCGAGCCTGCGCCGCGTGATGCCGGTCGCCTCCGGCGGCATCCACGCAGGGCAGATGCACCAACTGCTCGCCTACCTCGGCGAGGACGTGGTGCTGCAGTTCGGCGGCGGCACGATCGGTCATCCGATGGGCATCGCCGCAGGCGCCACCGCCAACCGCGTCGCGCTCGAGGCGATGATCCTTGCGCGCAACGAGGGCCGCGACATCTGGAACGAGGGCCCGGAGATCCTCGCGCAGGCCGCGCGCCACTGCGCACCGCTCCGTGCCGCGCTCGACACCTGGGGCGAGGTGACCTTCGACTACGCCTCGACCGACACGCCGGACTACGCGGCGACGCCGACCGCCGCGTGAACGGAGCCCGGGAATGCGATTGACGCAAGGCACCTTCTCCTTTCTGCCCGATCTGGACGACGCGCAGATCCGCGCGCAGGTCGAGTACTGCCTGAAGAACGGCTGGGCGGTGTCGCTCGAGCACACCGACGATCCTCACCCGCGCAACACCTACTGGGAGATGTTCGGCTTGCCGCTCTTCGATCTCAAGGACGCGGCGGCGATCCTGTCGCTGATCGAGGAATGCCGCAGGACGTACCCGAACCGCTACATCAAGGTGAACGCGTTCGATTCGACGCGCGGCTGGGAGGCGCTGCGCCTGTCCTTCATCGTTCACCGGCCGGAAGCGGAGCCCCGCTTCGCCCTCGTTCGCACCGAGGCCGAGGGCCGCAACCTGCGCTATACGGCGCATCCGTATGCGGCGTTGCGGCCCGCGGGCGAGCGCTATTGACCCGGGCGGAGCCAACGATGGAGCAGGCGGCGAAGGCGGGACCCGGGCCTGCGCTCGATCTGCAGGCGCTCTGGCGCGACTCGCAGATCGACGCGGCGCTCGAGTCGCTCGAGCGCGAGCTGGTCGGCCTTTCGCCGGTGAAGACGCGCGTGCGCGAGATCGCGGCGCTGCTGCTCGTCGAACAGGCGCGCCGCTCGCTCGGCCTGCAGGCGAGCCCGCCGCCGCTGCACATGAGCTTTACCGGAAATCCGGGCACAGGAAAGACCACCGTGGCGATGCGCATGGCGTCGATCCTGCACGGCCTCGGCTACGTGCGCAAAGGGCACCTGGTCGCGGTCACGCGCGACGATCTGGTCGGCCAGTACATCGGCCACACCGCGCCGAAGACCAAGGAAGTGCTCAAGCGCGCGATGGGCGGCGTGCTCTTCATCGACGAGGCCTACTACCTCTACCGCCCGGAGAACGAGCGCGACTACGGCCAGGAGGCGATCGAGATCCTGCTGCAGGTGATGGAAAACCAGCGCGGCGATCTGGTGGTGATCCTCGCCGGTTACCGCGACCGCATGGCGCGTTTCTTCGCCTCCAACCCCGGCATGGCCTCGCGCATCGCGCACCACATCGACTTTCCCGACTACAGCGACGAGGAGCTGTTCCGCATCGCCGAACTGATGCTCGCGCGCATGAACTACCGCCTGAGCGAGGCGGCGGCCGAGGCGCTGCGCGAGTACATCGCGCTGCGCCGGAAGCAGCCGCATTTCGCGAACGCCCGCTCGATCCGCAACGCGCTCGACCGCGCGCGGCTCCGGCACGCGAACCGGCTGTTCGCGCGCCGCGGCGGCGCGCTCGCCGCCGCCGACCTGACGACGCTCGAGGCCGAGGACTTTCGCGCGAGCCGCGTCTTCCGCGGCGGCGCGGTGGATGCGGCCTGATGCTGCAGGCGCTCGTCTTCGACCTCGACGGCACGCTCGTCGATACCGAAGAGCTGCACCGGCGCGCGTTCAACCAGGCGTTCCGGGCGTTCGCGCTCGACTGGAACTGGGATGCGCCGCTCTACGCCGAGCTGCTCGCGGTCTCGGGCGGAGCCGAGAGGATCGCCCGCTACATCGACCGACTGGAGCTCTCGCCTGCCGAAAAGACAGGGTTGCGCCGGCTGGTGCCCGCCCTGCACCGCACGAAGACGCGCATCTTCGGCGAGCTGGTCGCAGCCGGCGTGCGCGCGCGGCCGGGCGTCGTGCGGCTCGTCGCCGAAGCGCACGATGCCGGTCTGCGCCTGGGCGTGGTGGCGAGCTCCGCGGCGGCGAACGCGCTCGCGCTCCTTACCGCCGCGCTCGGGCCTGCGCTCGCCGCCGCCGTGAGCGCGACGGTGACCGCAGAGCAGGTCGCGCGCCGCAAGCCGGCACCCGATCTCTACGAGCTTGCGCTCGCGACGCTGCGCGTGCCGGCCGCGGCGGCGCTCGCCTTCGAGGACTCGGCGAACGGCGTCGCCGCGGCGAAGGCCGCCGGGCTGCGCGTGATCGCCACACCCAGCCGCTGGACCGACGGCCAGGACTTCTCGCGCGCCGATCTGCGGCTGCCCTCTCTCGGCGAACCCGAGGCGCCGCTCGATCGACAGACGCAGCGCGCGCTCGGCGCACCGTGGGTCGACCTCGCGCTGCTGCGCCGCCGGTTCGCGCCCCCGCGGTTCGCGACCGCCTGAGCGCACAACGCACCTCGATGCTTCCGGGCGAGCGCACGCTGAGCGGATTCGTTCACGGCGAAGAGCGCCGGTCTGCGCACGGCACCGGCGGCCTCGCCGCGCTCGTCGAAGACATCGCGCTCGCCGCTGCGCGGATCGCCGAGTTCGTCGGCAAGGGCGCGCTCGCCGCCGCCCGCCGACCCGCCGGCGCGACCAACGCTTCGGGGGATGCGCCGCAGCCGCTCGCGGCGATCGCGAACGAGATCTTCGTTCGCGCCACCCACGGCGCGGAAGCGCTGCCCGCCGCGCTCGCCTCGGGGCAGACGGCGCGGCCGCATCCGGTCGCGTCCGAGCTGCGGCGCGGGCGCTATCTGCTTCTTTTCGAGGCGCTGGACGCCGCGCCCGACATCGAGGCGAACGCGCCCGCAGGCTCGATCTTCTCGGTGTTGCGCGCGACCGACGGTTCGCGCGAACCCGCCGAGCGCGATTTCCTCCAGCCGGGGACCGACCAGGTGTGCGCGGGCTATGCGATCTACGGCCCGGCGACGATGCTCGTACTCACCTTCGGCCGCGGCGTGCACGCCTTTACGCTCGATCGCGCGCGCGGCGAGTTCGTTCACACGCACCCCGATCTGCGCATCCCGCAGAAGACGACCGAGTTCGCGACCGATCGGGAGAACGCGCGCTTTGGGCAGCCGGCGGTGCGGCGTGATGTCGAGGCGCGCCTCGCGGCAAGAAGCGGCGCGCGGGCGCGCGATGTTCACCTGCGCCGCAGCGGGTCGCTGGTCGCCGAGGCGCATCGCATCCTCGTGCACGGCGGCGCGTTCCTCTCGCTGCGCGGCGAGCGCGAGAACTGCCGCGCCGGGCGGCTGCGGTTGCTCCACGAAGCGAACCCCATCGGCATGGTGATCGAGCAGGCGGGCGGGCGCGCGAGCACCGGCGACGGACCGGTGCTCGAGGTCGAGCCGCGTTCGCTCGAGCAGCGCACCGGGTTCGTGTTCGGCGCGCGCCGCGAGGTCGAGCGAATCGAACGCGACCGTCGCGACCGCGACGATCGGCCGTGCGACGCCCCGCTCTTCGGCGAGCGGGGTCTTTTCCGGACGGGCAGCCGCCTGTAGCGAGGACGTCGTGTCCGCCGAGCACCCGATCATCGCGATCACCGGCTCCTCCGGCGCGGGCACCACGTCGGTGTCGAAGACCTTCGCGCAGATCTTCCGCCGCGAGGGGGTAAAGGCCGCCTTCGTCCAAGGCGACGCGTTCCATCGCTACGACCGTGCCGAGATGCGCGAGAAGATGGCCGAGGCGCTCGCGCGCGGCAACCATCACTTCAGCCATTTCGGGCCGGAGGCGAACCTGTTCGAAGAGCTGGAGGGGCTTTTTCGCAACTACGCCGAGACCGGGCGCGGGCGCACGCGCAAGTATCTGCACGACGAGCAGGAAGCCGCGCTCTACGGCCAGAAGCCCGGCACCTTCACCGCCTGGGAGGATCTGCCCGCCGGTACCGACGTGCTTGTCTACGAAGGGCTGCACGGCGGCGTGGTGACCGACACGGTCAACGTCGCGCAGCACGTGGATCTCCTGATCGGGGTCGTGCCGGTGATCAACCTGGAGTGGATCCAGAAGCTGCACCGCGACCGCGCGACGCGCGGCTACTCGACCGAGGCGGTGACCGACACCATCCTGCGCCGCATGCCCGATTACGTGCGCTACATCGTGCCGCAGTTCTCGCGCACGCACATCAACTTCCAGCGCGTGCCGGTGGTCGACACCTCCAACCCTTTCATCGCGCGCCATGTGCCCACCGCCGACGAATCCATGCTCGTCATCCGCTTCGCCAACCCGCGGGGCATCGATTTTCCCTACCTGCTCGCGATGCTGCACGACTCCTTCATGTCGCGGCCGAACACGATCGTATGCCCCGGCGGAAAGATGGACCTCGCGATGCAGCTCATCTTCACGCCGATGATCTGGCGCCTGGTGGAGCAGCGCCGCCGGGCGCTCGCGGCCGAGGAGCGCGCGCCGCTCCGGATCTAGCGCCGAAAGGAAAACCGCCGATGCGCCCCGTTACGCTTCGCCCGCTCCTCGACCCCGCCGCCCGCTGCGGCGACGGCGCGCGCGGGGCGCCGGCGCGAGGCTCAGGCACGCGCGATCGAGACGGGGCCGCGCGGTCCGCGCCGCCGCGAAAAGGCCGCGGCGCAGCCTTGCGCCCGGGGCCCGACGCGCGATACCGCGCCGACGGCGAACGCGCTCCGGGCCGCCGCGCTGCGTCGTCGGACCGGATCGGCGCGAATCGAGCGACGAGCCGAGGTTCGTCGGATCGATGACGTAGGAGCGCGCCTCCGACGGTTGCTGCGGGCGCGAGCGCAACGCCCGGCCCCCCCGGACCGAGCCGCCCGCGCTCGCGCCCGCGGCGCCGACCCTTCAGGCCGCAGGCTGCTCGCAGAGGCTGTGCGGGCAGCGCGCTTCGGCGAAGAACAGCCAGCGCTCGGTCATGAGCGCTGCAAACTGCACGAGGAACGCCGCAGCGACCGCGGAGAACGTTCCCCCGCCCCAGCCGAGCAGCCACCCCGGCACCGGAAAGAAGCACGCGAGGAACGCCACGCGCAGGGCGGCGATGAGGCGCGCGGAGCGCCCGATCGCGGCGCCGCCGCGCGCCGCAGGCCGATACCGCACGTTCCGGAGAAACGCGATCCCGCGCGCGATCCAGCCGAGCGCGGCGAGCCAGAACGCTGCGAGCGCGAGCGGCCCGGCGAACGGCGGGTGCGCGAGCACCGCGAGCGGCACGCTGAGCGAAAACCCCGAGGCGGTGCCGAGCAGCGCGAAGGCGAGCGGCGTAAGCCGGCGCGCCCGCTCGCGCACGAGCGCGACGCCCGCGCACTTCATCCCCGTGCACAGAAAAAGCGCTGCATCGAGCACGAGCGTTGCTGCGCCGATCGCGAGCGTATCGGTGCGGGCAAAGCCGAGCGCGCGAGCGCTCGCCCACAGGAGGATCGCCCCGATGAAGGCTCGGAGCACGATCGCCTCGAGCGCGTCCCACGACGCGCGCGAGCGCGCCGCGGCGCGCTCGCGCCGCCCGAGGCAAAAGAGCGATGCGGCGAACCCCGCAGCGAGCAACCCGAGCGCGAGCGCCGAGCCCGCGAGCTGAAACGCCGCCGGTGCCGGCCGCGCGACCTCGGCGGCCACCAGCGCGACGACGAGCCCCTGCCCGGTGCCCGCGAGCGCCGTAGAGAGCACCAGCGGCCAGGCCGGCTTCAAGGCGCGCTACCCGTTCGTCCATGCGCCGCGCGCCGGCTGGCACAAAGCGGCCCGGACACCCTGAGCGGGTTCCGTCGCGCATGCACTCGTCGGGGCGGACCCGCTTGCCGGTCCTGGGGCGCGGCAGAGAGCGCTTCGCCGGGCGCGCGCCGAGCTCGGGCAGGCTCGTGCAGCCACCGTGCCCGCGGCTCGCACGCGAGACTTCCGATGCCGGAGCGCGGATGTCGCCGAAGAGCCGTGCGTTCGTCGGGCGGGCGAGCGCGCGCACCGTCCGAAGGCGGTTCCAGCGCGCCGCCGCCAGCGCGCACGCCGATGCCGCTGCGGCGGGCGCCCGGCTCGCACGGCGTGGTGCGGATCTCGGTCGGCAACGCGCCTCCGGCGCAGCGGGCGATCGCCCGATTGTCGGCGCGCGCCGCGCGCGCAGTCAACGCAGCGCTCCGAACGCGGAATCAGCGGCGCGCGGCCTTGACGCCGCACGAACGCGCCCGCCATCATCGCGCCATGAAAATCGGCATCGTCTCCGACAGCCACGATCGGGCGGAGGCGCTCGCCCAGGCGGTGCGTGAAGCGAAGTCCGAAGGCGCCGAGGCGGTCATTCACTGCGGCGACGTGATCGGCGCGCAGACGCTGAAAGCGGCGCTCGCCGTCGGCTTGCCGCTGCACGTCATCCACGGCAACAACGTCGGCGATCCGGCGATGCTCGCCGCCGTCGCGCGCGCGAGCGCGGGGCTTCTGCAGTACCACGGCGCCGACGCGCGCCTCGAACTCGGCGGGCGGCGCGTCTTCGTCGTGCATTACCCGGACTACGGCTACGCGATGGCCTGTACCGGCGACTGGGACCTCGTCTGCTGCGGCCACTCGCACCAGTACGAGGTGCGCCGCGTCGCGAACGTGAAAGGCGGCGCGACATGGCTCGTCAACCCCGGCACGGTCGCCGGCCTCGCCGCCCCGCCCACCTGGATGCTCGGCGATCTGGCGGCGATGCGCTTCGAACGCCGGGCGCTCGCGAGCGCGCATCGAACGGCTGTATGAGCGCATAGCGAACGTTAAGGGGCGCGCCGGGGCGCGGCGCTTAGAATCTCGGGCGGCTCAGGGAGGACCGAAGCGATGTTCACCGTCAATCCGTTCGCGAGCGTCGCCGGCGCGCTGTCGCCCGCGTTCATGCAGTGGTACGTGGTCGCGATGATCGCGCTCGTCGCGCTCGGCACGATCTTCGACGTCGTGCACAAGGGCAGCGCACGGTACTTCTTCGAGAACTGGCGCCGCACGCGGGAAAGCGGGGCGCGCGCGGTCGGCGCAAGAGAACTCCTCGGCATCGCGGTGCAGACGCTCCTCGTCGACGTGCTCGCCTCGGGCGAGTTCTGCAACCTGCGCCGGCGGATCGCGCACCTGCTCGGGATGTACGGATTCGTGTTCTACGTCGTCGCCACCGCGGTGCTCGTGTTCGATCCGGCCGCGGCGCCGTTCTGGATCGCGCTCTGGTGGCTCGGTGCGGCGCTCGTCTGCGTCGGCGGCTACTGGTTCTGGTTCTTCATCCGCGTGGACGTCGCCGCCGAAGGCCACTCGCCGTTCCGGGTGATGCGCGCCGACCTCTTCATCCTGTCGCTGCTGGCGAGCGCGACGCTCGCGCTCGTGTGGGCAGCCGCCGGCGGCGGAACCGGCGTGCTGTTCTGGCTGTACCTTCTCGCGACCGCCGTGCTCTTCGGCGGCGTGCCGTGGTCGAAGTTCGCGCACATGTTCTTCAAGCCGGCGGCAGCGTTCGAGAAGCGCCTCGCGCAGGCGAACGGAAGCTTCGAGAACCTGCCGACGCTGAGCCGCGACGATCCGGAGCAGCGCCTGCGCCACTCGATGACGCTGCTTCGCGACGCCCCGATGGACATGGGGCTCGGCATCACGCGGGAGGCGCCGCGGCACTATTGAGGCGCCGCGGCCGGGCGATTCGATCCGTGACGAGCAAGGGAGACTGACGAATGCCGACCTTCGTCTACATGACGAGGTGCGACGGGTGCGGCCACTGCGTCGACATCTGCCCGTCGGACATCATGCACATCGACAAAACGTATCGGCGCGCCTACAACATCGAGCCGAACATGTGCTGGGAGTGCTACTCGTGCGTCAAGGCCTGCCCCCAGCACGCGATCGACGTGCGCGGCTACGCCGATTTCGCGCCGCTCGGGCACAGCGTGCGCGTGCACCGCGACGAGCAGCGCGGCACGATCGCCTGGCGGATCAAGTTCCGCAACGGCACCGAGAAGAACTTCCTCTCGCCGATCACCACCAAGCCCTGGGGGCAGGCGATCCCGGACCTGCGCAAGGTGCCGCCGCCGACCAAAGAAATGCGCGCGAGCCAGCTCCTTTTCAACGAACCGAAATACCTGCGCTTCGACGACGGCGGCCTGCGCACGCTCAAGGACGCGGGTCTCACGTTCAAGAAAGGCGTGTTCTACTAATGGCCTACGACACCATCATCGAGGACGGCATCGACGTCCTGATCATCGGCGGCGGCATGGGCGGCTGCGGCGCCGCGTTCGAGGCGCGCTACTGGGGGCAGGACAAGAAGATCGTGATCGCCGAAAAGGCGAACATCGACCGCTCCGGCGCGGTCGCGCAGGGGCTGTACGCGATCAACTGCTACATGGGCACGCGCTGGGGCGAGAACCAGCCGGAGGATCATGTGCGCTACGCGCGCATCGACCTCATGGGCATGGTGCGCGAGGACCTTCAGTTCGACATGGCGCGCCACGTCGATTCGACGGTGCACCAGTTCGAGGAGTGGGGCCTGCCGATCATGCGCAACCCGAAGACCGGGCGCTACCAGCGCGAAGGCCGCTGGCAGATCATGATCCACGGCGAATCCTACAAGCCGATCGTCGCCGAGGCGGCGAAAAAATCCGTCGACAAGGTCTTCAACCGCATCTGCGTCACCCACCTGCTGATGGACGAGCGCCGCGAGAACCGGGTAGCGGGCGCCGTCGGCTTCAACGTGCGCACCGGCAACTTCCACGTGTTCAAGGCGAAGACGGTGATCTGCGCGGCGGGCGGCGCCTCCAACATCTTCAAGCCGCGCTCGGTCGGCGAGGGCGCCGGGCGCACCTGGTACGCGCCGTGGTCGTCCGCCTCGGCCTACGGGCTGCTCATCAACGCCGGCGCGAAGATGACGCAGATGGAAAACCGCATCGTGCTCGCGCGCTTCAAGGACGGCTACGGGCCGGTCGGCGCCTATTTTCTGCACCTCAAGACCTACACGCAGAACGGCTACGGCGAGGAGTACGAATCGAAGTGGTGGCCCGAGCTGCAGAAGATGGTCGGCAAGGAGTACCTCGACCCGGAATCCTGGCACCTCACCCACCGGCCGATTCCGACCTGCCTGCGCAACCACGCGATCATCGCCGAGATCAACGCCGGCCGCGGTCCGATCCACATGGTGACGATGCGCGCCTTCCAGGACCCGCATCTGGAGGAAGTCGGCTGGGAGAACTTCCTCGGCATGACGGTCGGGCAGGCGGTGCTGTGGGCCGCAACCGACGTCGATCCGAAGAACGAGAACCCGGAGCTGATCACCTCGGAACCCTACGTGATGGGCTCGCACGCGACCGGCTCGGGCGCCTGGTGCTCGGGGCCGGAGGACCTCTCGCCGCCGGAGTACTTCTGGGGCTACAACCGCATGACGACGGTGCACGGCCTCTTCGGCGCGGGCGACGCGGTGGGCGGCACGCCGCATGCGTTTTCGTCCGGCTCGTTCACCGAAGGGCGGCTCGCGGCGAAGGCCGCGTGCAAGTATATCGACGACGGCAAGGCCGAGGGTATCGTCGTGTCGCAGGCGCAGATCGAGCGCCTGAAGGCCGAGGTCTACAAGCCGCTCGAGCACTACCGGATCTATCGCAACGCGGTGGTCGCGGGCGACGTCAACCCGTACTACCTCACCCCCCAGCAGGGGCTCGATCGGCTGCAGAAGCTGATGGACGAGTACTGCGGCGGCGTGACGGCGAACTACATGACGAACGAGAAGCTGCTCCTCATCGGCCTGAAGAAGCTCCGCATCCTCGAGGAGGATCTGGAAAAGCTCGCCGCGGCGGACCTGCACCAGCTGCTGCGCGCCTGGGAACTGAAGCACCGGCACCGCGCGGCCGAATGCGTGACGCACCACACGCTGTTCCGCAAGGAAACGCGCTGGCCGGGCTACTACTATCGCGGCGACTACCTCAGGCTGGACGACAAGAACTGGCACGTGCTCACCGTGTCGCGCCGCGATCCGCAGACGGGCGAATACACGATGGAAAAGGCGCCGCTCTACCACCTGGTGGAGGACAAGTAGCGACCGCGGGCGACTCGCCCGCGGCGATCCGCTGTCGCCGCGCGTGAACATCACCGACCGATCGGACGAGGAGATCCTCGCGTGGGCCGAGCCGATGTGGCGCAACCTCGTGCGCAGCTCGAACGCCGGCAACTACGGCGAGTTCGCGCGCGACTTCGCGCGGCCCTTCGCGCTCGCGATGGACGAGGTCGCGTTCGGGCACCAGTTCGCGAACAGCGCGCTCGCGCGCGAGCTGTCCGAGGACTTCGACCCGCTCGGCATCCTGCGCCGCGGCGCGCACGTGACGGTGCTCTTTCGCCAGCGCAGCACCCGCCGGCCGGGCGAATGGCTCGGGCGGCTCGTTCTCGGCTACGAGGACGGAAAAGTGAAGATCTTCGGCGCGACCGTTTTCTGACCGGAGCCTAGCGTGGCCGAGACCGTTCGCGCCGGAAAATACGTCGAGCTCGCCTACAAGGTGAGCGACCGGCAGACGGGACGCGTGCTGACGGCGGTCGAGTTTCCGCTCGGCTACGTGCACGGGTTCAACGAGATCCTGTCGCCCGCGATCCACGCCGCGCTCGAAGGCCGGGCGGCGGGCGACGTGATCGAGGTGCCGATCGACGGTCGGCACATCTTCGGCGGCAGGGACGAGTCGCTCGTCGTCGTCGAGCGGCTGGAAAACGTGCCCGAGGAGTACCGACAGGTCGGCATGTCGATCCTCATGGAAAACGATCGCGGCGAGCTGCGCACCTTTCACGTCACCCGCATGGACGAGGAGACGCTCACCCTCGACGGCAACAACCCGCTCTGCGAGCGCGAGGTCGTCTTCCGGCTCGAAGTGCTCGCGGTGCGCGACGCGACCGACGCCGAAAAAGCGGCCGGCGGCCCGCCACCGGCGGCACCCGCGGTCGATTCCTCGCGGCTGCGGCCGATCTAGCCCGCCGAGGCGCGCGCGTCCCGCCATCGAAACGCATCGTCGGAGGAGTCATGGAAGAGCAGAAACCCCTGCCCAAGGTGCCCGACGGGCACGCGCGGTTCGTGACCACGCGCCAGTTGCCGCCCACCGAGAAGGGCTTCGTCGGCTTCGAGACGATCTGGGAACCGCCGCACAAGGAGGCGGAGTACGAGACGCCGAAAGCGCCGTAGCCGGCATCGGCGGGATGCCGCCTGCCGCGCCTTTCGTGCATTACCCTAGCAAATCGCTCGGCTATTCGGGCGCCCGGCTCGCTTCAAGCGCCAGCGCGTTTATGCTTGAATCAGCTTTTTCTAATACACGCGCAGCGCCCCGATGGCCGACCGGCGGCTCCAGGTCTTTCACGCGGTCGCAAAGCACCTCTCCTTCACCAAGGCGGCCGAAGCGCTCTTCATGACGCAGCCGGCGGTGACGTTCCAGATCCGCCAGCTCGAGGAACAGTTCAACACGCGGCTCTTCGACCGCGCGCACGGGCGCATTTCGCTCACGCCGGCCGGGGCGATGGCGTTCGGCTACGCCGAGCGCATCCTCGCGCTCTCGGCCGAGATGGAGGCGCGCCTGAGGGAAATGAGCGGGCAGATCGCCGGGCCGCTGCTGATCGGCGCGAGCACCACGATCGCCGATTTTCTGCTGCCGCAGGTGCTCGGCGAGTTCAAGTCCCGCCATCCGGCCGTCTTGCCGCGGCTCTTCGTCGCCAACTCCGAGGCGGTGCAGGGCCGCATCGCCGAGCGCAGCCTCGACCTCGGCTTCATCGAGGGCGATTCGCATCTGCCCTCTCTCGTCGGCGAAGTCTGCTGCGAGGACGAGCTGCAGGTGGTGTGCGTGCCCTCGCATCCGCTCGCGCGACACAAGTCGATTGCGCCCAAGGCGCTCACCGAGCACGCGTATGTCAGCCGCGAGCCCGGCTCGGGAACGCGGCAGGTGATCGACCACTACCTCGAGAAACAGGGTCTTGCGCCTGCGGCGCTCAACGTCGTGATGGAGGCCGGAAGCCCCGAGGCGCTCAAAGGGCTGGTCGCGACCGGGCTCGGTTTTGCGATCATGTCGCGCGCCACCGTGGCGAAGGAGGTCCGCCTCGGCCAGCTGGTACGCGTGCCGCTCGCTCCGCCGCTCATCCGCAACCTGTCGGTGGTCTATCCGCGCGAGCGCATCCACTCCGGGCTCGTCACCCGCTTCATCGATTTCGCCAAAGAGCGGCTCGGGAACGCGCGCGCGCCCGAGACCGCGGCCGCGCGCCGCTGAGCGGGGCGCGATAATACGCGCGATGGTGGAGCTCGATCCGAAGGAAGCCTACGAGTTCCTGCAGCAGAACCCGGACGCGCTGTTCATCGACGTGCGCAGCGAGATGGAGTACCTCTTCGTCGGCCATCCGGTCGGCGCGCTGCACGTGTCCTGGAACGACGGGCCGGACTGGGAGGTGAATCCGCACTTCGTCGGCCAGGTGAAGAAACTCGCCGGCACCGACCACAGCACGCGCCCGATCGTGCTCATCTGCCGCAGCGGCAACCGCTCGCGCGAGGCGGGCGAGGAACTGGAGCGCCACGGCTTCACGCGCATCTACCACGTGCGCCACGGCTTCGAGGGCGACCTCGACAGCCGCCACCGGCGCAACTCGAAGAACGGCTGGCGCTTCGACGGGCTGCCCTGGGAGCAGTGCTGAAGCCGCGCCGGGGCTACCGCGCCGAGTGGCCGGTGAGCTTCACCTCGACGCGCTCGTGCGCTTCCAGCCCCGCGTAGTACTCGCGCAGGATTTCGAGCACCTCCGGCCGCGAGAATTCCGGTGGCACCGGGCTGCCTTCCGAGAGCCACTTGCGCAGTTTCGTTCCCGAGACGAGGAGCCGATCCGCGTCCTCGTGCGGGCAGGTGCGGCCCGAGGCCATGCCGCCGCAGCGGTAGCACCAGAACGTCCAGTCCATCTTCATCGGCCGGATCTCGAGCGCCCCGCGCGGGATCTCGTCGAAGATTCGGTGCGCGTCGAACGGCCCGTAGTAGCTGCCCACCCCCGCGTGGTCGCGCCCGACGATCAGGTGCGAACAGCCGTAGTTCTGGCGAAAGAGGGCGTGCAGCAGCGCCTCGCGCGGGCCGGCGTAGCGCATATCGAGCGGATAGCCCGCCTGAAGCACCGTGTCCTTGCGGAAATAGCGCTCGATCAGCACCGCGATCGCGCGCGTGCGCACTTCGGCCGGGATGTCCCCGGGCTTGAGATTGCCGAGGAGCGAATGGATGAGCACGCCGTCGCAGGTCTCGATCGCGACCTTCACCAGGTATTCGTGCGAGCGGTGCATCGGGTTGCGGGTCTGGAACGCCGCGATGCGCGACCAGCCGAGGCGCTCGAACGCGGCGCGGGTTTCGGCCGGCGTCATGAAAAGCGCGCCGTAGCGCGCGCGGAATCCGCCGTCGGAGAGGACGCGCACCGGGCCGGCCAGATTCACCTCGCCCTGCGCCATCACCATTTTCACCCCCGGATGCTCCGGGTCGGTGGTGCGAAACACCATCGCGCACTCGTGCGCCTTGTCGATCGTGTATTTTTCGGTGATGCGCATCGTCGCGAGGATGTCGTCGCTCTCGGGGTCAAGGAGCGCGACCTCTGCGCCGACCCTCACGCCGTCCGCGGCGGCGCGCTCGGCCGACAGCGTGATCGGGATCGGCCAGAACAGACCGTTCGCGAGCTCCATGCCGTCGCAGACGCGCTGCCAGTCGCCGTACGTCATGAACCCCTCGAGCGGCGTGAAGCCGCCGATGCCGAGCATCACGAGGTCGCCCTTTTCGCGCGAGCTGATGCGCAGTTTCGGAAGCGTTTCGGCGCGGCGCCGCTCTTCGGCGGCGTGCGCCGGATCGAGCAGCAGGGGCTTCAGGCCCCGGCCGCCGTGGGGAGCGACAAGACCGGGCATGCGGGCGGGGACGCGGTACGAATCCGGCGATACGCTAGCACGGCGCGCGCGCGCACCGAACGCGTAATGCTGATGCGCCGATAAGCGCGCTCGATTTCCCGCGCGCGGGTCAGCCCTCCTCGAGCAGCGCGTATTGCACCTTCATCGTCGCCGCGGCGCCGGCGATCATCGCCGCGAGCGCGAGAAAGGAACCGAGCGCGAGGGTCGAGGCGCCGGTCACGCCCTGGCCGATCGTGCAACCCATCGCGGTGAACCCGCCGAATCCCATCAGCAACCCGCCGACCACGTGGCGCACGAAGTCGCCCACCGACACGAACCACTCGAACCGGAAGCTCCCGCTCGCGAGCGAGTAGAGCAGCGAGCCGACGATCACGCCGAACACCGCCATCACGCCGAAGTTGAGGAGCGTCCAGCGGCCCGGCTCCATCAGGTAGCGCCCGGTATCGCCGATCGGGCTCACGAAGGTGAACGACTGCACTTCGACCCGGCTCGGCCGCTCCTCGGCGAAAGCCGCTGCCTCGCGCCAGGCCTCGCTCCAGGGTCCGCCGGTGATCACCCAGCCGGCCACCACCGCCAGCCCGACCACGACGCCCCCGGCGACGAGCTCGCGATTTGCGCGGAAGTCGGGAGAGCGCAGCACGAACCAGAGCAGCCCCCCGACGACGATCGCCGCGGCGATCGCGCGCGCGGCGCCCCCGCGCGCGCCGGTCGCCGCCGCGACGAACGCATCGACGCTCTGCGCGGAGATGTTCCAGGCGCCGAGATCGACGATCGTCGGCCGCACCCAGCTCATCACCGCGACGCTGAAGAGCTGTGTCGTGAACATCGCGTAGGCGACCGCGCCGATCGCGATCGCGACGACCAAGGATTTCGCGTTTCCGCCGCCGATGCGCACGAGCGTCTTCGAGCCGCAGCCGCTCGCGAGCGTCATGCCGATGCCGAAGAGAAAGCCGCCGACGAGGTAGCGCAGCCAGGCGAACTGCGGCGTGCGGTACGGCGGCTGCGTGTTCTCCGGAAGCGTCACCAGCCCGGCGAGTTCGAGCACCGTGAGCCCGCCGGCGGCGACCGCCACCGCGAGCAGCCAGGCGCGCAGCCGTCCGGTGTCGCCGATATTGACCCAGTCGGACACCGCGCCCATCGTGCAGAAATTGGTCTTCGCCATCGTCGCGCCCATCACGGTCGCGACGAGAAACACCGCCGCGAGCACCTTGAAGTGGATGTCGAGGTCCATGCCGTTCCCTCCTTGCCTGCTTCGACCGTCGGCGCCGCCTGCCCCCTCGCCCGATCCCGAAGACCGCGGTCGGCCCGCCGCGCCGGCCGCACGCCGACATAAGGGCGGCGAATCGGCGCATCAGGTGAAATTTTTTGTCGCGGCGACGCGTTCGTCGCATAGTAGCAATTCCACTTGCGCGCCGTAGAGGGCTGCGGGAAGATTGCGACGATGCGACAAAGGAGGACGCGATGACATCCGGATTCGAACGCTCGCGGCGGAGGATGCTGAGGCTCATCGGGGCGGCGGGGGCCGCTGCCGGCGCGATCTCGCTCGGCCTGGCGATTCCGGCGATCCCGGCCGGCGCCCAGCAGGCGCTCGGCATGCCGCAGGACGAGGAAAAAGTCGCCGACACGATGAAGCGGCTCTTCGGCAACCGCACCATCCAGGACGCCGGGGACCGGCTCAAGGTGGACGCGCCGCTCATCGCCGAAAACGGCTCGGTGGTGCCGATCAAGGTGGATGCCGAGCTGCCGATGGCGCCCGACAAGTACGTGAAGAACATCTACATCATCGCCGACAAGAACCGCCGGCCCCTGAACGCCAGGTTCTCGCTCACGCCCGATGCCGGCAAGGCGTCGATCGCGACCAACATTCGCCTCGCTTCGACGAGCGACGTGCGCGTCATCGCCGAGATGAGCGACGGCACGCTCTTCGGCGTCACGCGCGAGGTGAAGGTCACCGTCGGCGGCTGCGGCGGCTGAGCGGGCGCGCTCGCTTGAGACTGACCGAGAGGAGGCTGGCCGATGTCGGTGGGACAGGTTCGTATCCGCGTGCCGGAAAAGGCGAAGGCGGGCGAGGTGGTCACGGTGCGCGTGCTCGTCACGCACCCGATGGAGACGCTGCAGTTCAAGGACAACAAGCCGGTGATGAAGCAGTACAACTTCATCCACCGCGTCGAGGCGACGTATAACGGGCGAAAGGTCTTCGAAGCCGAGATGACGCAGGCGGTGAGCCAGAATCCGCTGATCGCGTTTCCGGTCAAGGTCACCGAGCCGGGCACGGTCAAGGTGACCTTTCACGAAACCACCGGCAAGACCTACACCGGGGAAGCGCAGATCAGGTTCTGAGCTCAGCCGCGGCTTGCGGCAAGCGTCAAGGAGGAGGCGCTCAATGGGGTTTGACTGGAGGGGGATGTCGCGCGCCCGGCGAACGGCGCTCGCCGCGATCGGGGCGGTGCTCGTCGGCGCCTGCGCCGCGGTCGGCACGACCGTCACGTCGAAGGAGTGGCAGTCCCGTGCGAGCGTGGAGTCGCAGGGGCTCCTGCGGGTCGTCGACGGCAAGACGATCCAGCAGCGCTATCCGTACGGCGGCTTCGGCACCGAGAGCTTTCACGAGTGGCCGACCTACGCCTACGGCGGGCCGGAGTACTTCCCGCCGAAGAAGGGCGAGATGCCGAAGAACATCAAGGGCGACCCGAAGAAGGGCCACGCGCTCATCCGCGCCTCGGCGAAGGGGCCCTGCACCGGCTGCCACGTGATCCCGGACGCGACCGTCTGGCCTGCCGGCAACGTCGGGCCGGACCTGCGCGCGATCGGCGCCCGCGGCCTTCCCGACGAACTGCTCTACCAGATCGTCTACGACCCGCGCGTGATCTACGGGCCGGACACGCCGATGGCGCCCTTCGGCGCCTCGGGCATGTGGACGCCCGAGGAGATCGTTCACGTGGTCGCGTACCTGCAGTCGCTCAAGGGCAACCCGCCGGGGCAGCCCGAAAAGGTGACCGACGATCCGCACTGGGATCCGCGCACGCGTCCGGTGGTGCGCCCCGACTACGGCGATCCGCTCGACATCACCGCGAACCCGGCGCTCGGCTTTGCGCAGGACATCGCCGTGCCCCTGTGGTCGAAGGCGGGTCCGAAGGGGCAGTCGTGCGCGGGCTGCCACGGTCCGATCGCTGCGCCCGACGCGCAGCGCCCGCTCGGGGTCATCGCCTCGATGGTGGGGGTCGGCGCGCGCTATCCGAAGTGGTTCGCGAAATACAGCCGCATGATGTCGGTCGAGGACTTCCTCGCGGTGCACGCGCCGGAGACCACCGGCCACGCGATGCCGAGCCAGGGCGACGAAAACCTCGCGATGTCGATCCTCGTGCGGATGCAATCGAACGGCATGCCCTACGCGATCGACCTCGCCGACCGCAACGTCCAGGCGGCGATCAAGCGCGGCGAAGCGTCGTTCTACCGCCGCGTCGGTCAGCGCGGTCAGGCGTGCGCGCACTGCCACACCGCGCGCGGCGGCGGCAACAAGTTCCTGGGCGGCCGGTTCCTCGCCGACGTCGAAAAGGACACGATGGTCAACCATCCGTACTGGCGCACCAACTGGCTGCGCGTGATCGACATCCGCATCCGCATGCAGTGGTGCCTGACGCCGCTGCGGGCGAACATGCTCGCGGGGGATGCGCCCGAGTACGCCGACCTCGAGACCTTCCTCGTCGCCAAGCAGACGCAGCGCGGCGATCGCGTGATGGTGCCGCGGCTCGCGCACTGACTGCGCGCCGATGGAAGTCACCCGGCGCGACTTCCTGAAGCTCGCCGCGATCGCCGGCGCGGCGGGCCTTGCGCGCGCCGACGAGGTCTGGGCGGCGCTCGCGCCCGAGCGGCTGCTCGACTTCGAACCGCTCGGCAACGTCACCCTCCTTCACACCACCGATACGCACGCGACGCTGCGGCCGGTCTACTACCGCGAGCCCGACACGCTGCTCGGCATCGGCCCGGAGAGGGGCCAGCCGCCCTACCTCACGGGCGAAGCGTTCCTTGCGCATTACGCGATCGCGCGCGGCTCGGCCGAGGCCTACGCGCTCACGCACGTCGATTTCGCGGAGCTCGCGCGCCGCTACGGCCGCATGGGCGGCTATGCGCATCTGGCGACGCTGGTCAAGCGCATCCGGGCCGAGCGCCCCGGGCGCGTGCTCCTCATGGACGGCGGCGATACGCTGCAGGGCTCGGCGACCGCGCTCTGGACGAACGGCGCCGACATGCTGGAAGCGCTCAACCTCCTCGGCGTGGACGTGATGACCCCGCACTGGGAGTTCACGCTCGCGGGCGGCGTCGCGCGCGTGAAGGAACTCTTCGGCGACAAGGACAGCCGGGGCGCGTTCCGCGGCGACTTCGTCGCGCAGAACGTGATGGACATCTCCTGGGGGCCGCCCGGCGAGCCGGTGTTCCGGCCCTACGTCGTGCGCGAGGTGGGCGGTGCGCGCCTCGGCGTGATCGGCCAGGCGTTTCCCTACACGCCCGTCTCCCACCCGCAGCGCTACGTGCCCGACCTCAGTTTCGGCATCCGCGACGGCGAGATGCAGAAGCACGTGGACGAGCTGCGCGCAAAGCACAAGGTGGACGCGGTGGTCGTGCTCTCGCACAACGGCGTCGCGGTCGATCTGAAGCTCGCCGCGCGCGTGCGCGGCATCGACGTCATCCTGGGCGGCCACACTCACGACGGGCTGCCCGCGCCGATCCGGGTGGGGGAAACCCTCGTCGTCAACTCCGGCGCGCACGGCAAGTTCCTGTCGCGGCTCGATCTCGACGTGCGCGACGGGCGCGTGCGCGCCTGGCGCTATAAGCTCATTCCGGTGCTCTCGCAGTTCGTCCCTGCGGACGCGGAGATGTCGGCGCTCATCGCGCGCCTGCGCGCTCCGTACGAAGCGAAGCTCGCCGAGCCGCTCGCGGTCTCCGAGAGCCTCCTTTTCCGACGCGGCAACTTCAACGGCAGCTTCGACGAGGTGATCCTTCAGGCGCTGATGGCGCACTACGGCGCCGAGGTCGCGTTCTCGCCCGGCTTCCGCTGGGGGATCACGGTGCTGCCCGGACAGACGATCACGCTGGAGGACGTTTACGGCCACACCGCGCTCAGCTATCCGAACACCTGGTCGCGCGAGATGACCGGCGCCGAGATCAAGGCGGTGATGGAGGACGTCGCCGACAATCTCTTCAACCCCGACCCCTACCTGCGCCAGGGCGGCGACATGGCGCGCGTGGGCGGGGCGACCTACACGATCGACCCGACGGCGAAAATGGGAAGCCGCATCCTCGACCTGCGCGTCGGCGGCGCGCCGGTCGATCCGGCGCGCCGCTACAAGGCCGCCGGCTGGGCGAGCATGATGGAGGTGGACGGCCCGCCGGTGTGGGACGTCGTCGCCGCGTATCTGCGGCAGGTGAAGCGCGTGCGGGTCGAGGAGCGTTCCCGCGTCCGGGTGAAGGCGTAAGATAGCGGGGGATGTCAGCCTTCGCCCGCTTGCCGGCGCTCGTCGTCGTAGTCGCGTTCGCGTTCGCGCTCGCCGGCCCGGCGCCGGCGCAGGACCGTCCCGCCGAGACCCATTTCTTCGACGCGAGCTTCGGTGACCTGAAGGAAGAGCTGGAACTTGCGCGCAAGGAGGGGAAAAAGGGGCTCTTCCTCATGTACGCCGCCGAGGATTGCCCGCCCTGCATCCGCATGAAGAAGACGATCATGAGCCAGCCGCGCGTGCAGGACCATTTCCGGCGGCACTTCCGGGTCATCCATATCGATTTCAACGGGGACGCGGAGGTCGCCGACTTCGACGGCCGGCCGATGCGCAGCAAGGACTTCGCGCAGAAAGTCGCCCGCGTGCGCGGCACGCCGACTTTCTCGGTGATCGGGCTGGACGGTCGCGAGCTGCTGCGGCACTACGGCCCGACGCGGGACGCGGAGGAATTCATGCTTTTCGCCGACTACGTCGTCAGCGGCGCACACCGCGCGCAGCCGTTCGACGCGTGGCGGCGCGAGCGGCTCGCGCGCCGCTGACCGGCGGCGAGCCACACCGGCAAAGGAGGGAGCGATGAACAAGCGTAACGCGGCGGCGGGGCTTCTTGCCCTGTCGCTCGTCGTGACCGGGTGCGCGGCGACGCAGAGCATGGTCGGACCCGACAAGGTCGTCTATCACATCAACAACACCGAGGCGCAGGCATCCGACGCGCTGCGCAACATCGGCAATCATCTGGAGGTGAACCCGCAGGCGCGGATCGTCGTCGTCGCGCACGCGCGCGGGGTGGACTTCCTGATGAACGGCGCAAAGGACCGCAACGGCAACCCCTATCAGGCCGCGGTCGAACAGCTGAAGCTGCGGGGCGTGCGCTTCGACGTGTGCGAGATCACGCTGCGCAACCGCAATCTCACGCGCGAGCAGTTCATCCCGGACGCGACGTTCGTGCCCTCGGGGGTGGCCGAAATCACCCGCCTGCAGCAGCGCGAGGGCTTTGCGTACCTGAGGCCCTGAGGCGCGCCCGGCGCCTGCGCCGGCAAAGACGCGCGATCATCGGCGCGCGCAGACGCCGGGCGATGCACCCGCGACGCAGCACAATGCTCGGGGCGGGCAGGGCGCCGGCCGGCCCCGCACAAGGTCTGCGACTGACCCCCGTCGCGTCGCCAAGCGGCGGCAAGCGGCAGCGCGGTAAAGCGAGTGGGCTCGCCGATCCGGGCGGCACCGCCCGGATCGAGGGCACGTTCGCCTGAATCCGCTCGAGCGCCACCGCATGCGCCTTGGGCCGGCCGCGCGCAGCGCCTGCGCGCTCGGTGCCGCGACCGCGCTCAACCTGCCCTTCGGCACGCTCTACGCCTTCAGCGTGCTCCTTGCGCCGATCGAGGCGAGCCTCGCGGTCGGGCGCGCGGCGACGAGCTTCGTGTTCGCGCTCGCGATCGTGACGCTCACCGCCGGCATGATGCTCGCCCCGCGGCTGTACCGCACGACGCCGCCGGCGCTCGTTGCGCTCGGCTGCGGGTCGGCGAGCGCGGCCGGCCTTGCGCTTGCCGCCTCGGCCCGCGAGCTTGTGCAGTTCGCGCTCGGCTACGGCGTCCTCTTCGGACTCGGCGCAGGCGTCGGCTACATCCTCGTGCAGCAGGGCGTCAACCAGACCGTGCGTGCGCGAAGCGGGCTCGCCAACGGCTATGTGGTGAGCCTCTATCCGCTCGGGGCGATGATCGGCGCGCCGCTTCTTGCCGCCGCGAACGCGCGCTGGGGGCTCGCCGCCACGCTCGCCGGTCTCGCGGCAGCGGCGTTTTTCGGCTGCGCGCTCGCCGCCGCGCTGTACCGGGCCTCGAGTATCCGCATGCACGACGCCTCAGGCGCCGCCCCCTCGGGCGAGCCGCAATGGCCGCTTTTCCTGCGTCTGAGCGCCCTTTTCTTTCTCGCTGCCTCGGCGGGGCTGCTCGTCCTCAGTCAGGCGGCCGGGATCGTGCGCGCCTACGGGGGCGAGGCCGCGCTTGCGGTCGGCGCGACCACCTTCATCACCGGCGCGATCGCCGCCTCGCGCGTCGCCGGCGGCTGGCTGACCGACCGCTTTCCGGTGCCGCAGGTCGCGGTCGGGGCGAACCTCTGCTCCCTCGCCGGCGCGCTCGCGCTCTGGCTCTGGCCCGCGCCGCAGACGGCGGTGCCCGCGCTTGCGATGCTCGGCATGGGTTACGGGTTCGTCTCGGGCCTTTCGGCAGCGGCGATCGCGCGGTACTGGCCGCGCAACGCCTTCGGCCAGGTCGCGAGCCGCCTGTACGTCGCCTGGTGCCTTGCGGCGCTTCTCCTTCCGGTCGTCGCCGGATGGCTTTTCGACCGCACCGGTGGCTATGGCACAGCGGTCGCGATCGCCGGGGCGCTCAGCGCCGCCGGCGCGCTCGTCGGTGCCGGCCTGCCGCGGCGGCCGAGCGCGGCCGCGCCGAAGGACCGCTGACCTACGCGCCTTCGACCGCGGGTTCGTGCAACGACACGCGCCGCAGGAGCGGCTCGAAGTCGGCGAGCGCAGGTGTGCGCGTCCCCGGCTCTTTTGCCCGGTCGTCCCACCGCCGCAACCGCACCGCGTCGAGCGCGTACGGCCGGGCGATGAAGCGCTCGGCTTCGAGCGGCGAGAGCGGCCCGCCTTGCAGCTCCAGGCTGTGGCGCGAGGCGCTCGAGAGCCGCTCGAGGTACCGCCGGTCGGCGCGGCAGAGGAACCGTTTCGCATCGACGTGCAGCCGGATCGGCTCGAGCACCGCCTCCGGAAAAAGGCCGCGCAGGAACGCGACCGCGACCCGCTCGTGCGCGTCGTCCAGGTCGCGCTCGAGGCTGTGCGGCACCTCGGTCACCAGGTGCCCGAGGTCGTGCAGGAGCGCCGCCGCGACGAGCGGCTCGCTCGCCCCTTCCTCGAGCGCGAGCGCCGCGCACTGCAACGCGTGCTCGAGCTGGCTCACCGCTTCCGAGCCGTACCAGCGCGCGCCGCGCGAGGCGTAGAGCTCGAGGATCGCGCTCACGTCGCGGGCCGTCGCGCAGCCGCTCATACGAGGGCACGGCGCAGCCGCGCCGAGGCGAGGTCCACGAGGCTCACGGTGGCGACGACGATGATCAGCACCGCGCAGGTCTCGGCGTACTGGAAGCCCCGGATGATCTCCCAGAGCACCAGGCCGATGCCGCCGGCGCCGACCATGCCGACCACCGACGCCGAGCGCACGTTCGCCTCGAAGCGATAGAGCGAATACGAGATCCAGAGCGGCATCACCTGCGGCAACACGCCGTAGGCGATCTCCTCCAGCTTGCGCGCGCCGGTCGCGCGGATGCCTTCGACCGGCTGCGGGTCGATCGCCTCGACCGCCTCGGAAAAGAGCTTCGCGAGCGTGCCGGTGGTGTGCACCCAGAGCGCGAGCACGCCGGCGAAGGGTCCGAGGCCCACCGCGACCACGAACAGCATCGCGAACACCATCTCGTTGATCGCGCGGCAGGCGTCCATCAGGCGCCGGACCGGCTGGTGGATCCACCACGGCGCGATGTTCGCCGACGAAAGCAGCCCGAGCGGTACCGCGCACGCGACCGCGAGCGCCGTTCCCCAGAGCGCGATCTGCAGCGTGACCAGCATTTCCTGCAGGTAGTGGCGCCACTGGCGGAAGTCCGGGGGAAAGAAATCGGCGGCGAACTTCGCCATGTTGCCCGCGTCGCGCACGAGATCGCCCGGGCGCAGGTCCGCCCCCTGCCAGGAGGCGGCAAGCAGCGCGAGCACGACGCCCCAGGCGAGCAGCGTCGGCAGCCCCGGGCGCGGCAGCGCCGGAGCGCGGGCGAGCGCCGCGTTCACCGCATTACCTCGCGAGCGCCGCCATCTGCGCGTTCAGCTCCGCGAGCCGCCGGTCGATCTCCGCGACCCGCGCCTGTTTCTCGGCGGCCGGCAGGCGCTCGTCGCGCTCGAGCGCGAGCTTCTGGCGAAACAGCTCGAGCTGCCGGATCGGCAGCAGCTGGTTGTTGTCGGAGGCCTTGAAGCCGGCGATGCCGATCCTGCGCAGCGCCTCGCGTTCGCGCTCGTTCTTGCCGTAGTTGACGAAGAACGCGCGGATTTTCTCCTTGAGCTGCGGATCGAGGTCGCGGCGCCAGACCATGGGATCGGAGGGAATGAGCGGCGACTTCCAGATGATGCGCAGCTCCTTGGCGCGCTCCGGGTAGCGGCGCGCGAATTTCTCGTAGCTCTCGTTGTTGCCGGTCGCGACGTCCACCTGGCGCATCGCCACGGCCATCATGTTCGTTTCGTGGTTCGCCTGGCGCATCGCCTTGAACGAGGTCTTGGGATCCAGGCCGTTCAGCGCCATCGCGTAGTAGCCGGGCACGAGGTAGCCGGAGGTCGAGTTCGAATCGCCGAAGCCGAGGACGATGTTCTTCGCGTTCTTCTTCACGTCCTCGAGCGAGTGATAGGGGCTGTCGCGATGCGCGAACAGGTACGACCAGTAGCCGGGCGCGCCGCCTTCGGCGATCTGCTGCGCGAACACCTCGCCGAAGGCGCGGTCGACCGCCTCCATGCCGGATTTGTTGCCGTGCCAGGCGATCTGCACCTTGCCGAAGCGCATCGCCTCGATGATCCCGCCGTAGTCCGGCGCGAAAAACGCGTTCACGCGGATGCCGAGGTGCTTCTGAAGGTCCTCGAGCAGCACCGCCCAGTCCTGCTTGAGCGCCTGGGTGGATTCGGTGGAGATGATGCCGAAGTTGATCTCGGCGGGCGTCTGGGCCGACGCCGGCGCGGCGAGCGCCGCGGCGGCGGCGAGCCCCGCGAGCAGTCGTCTGATCATCGAACGCTCCTTCTGCGCAACCGCGGGCGGCGTCGTTCAGGCGGCGAGCGCCGCCCGTCTTGCGTCCCGCGCGCCGGCCGCCTGCTCGCGGCGCTCGGGAAGAGGAATCCAGTCCGGCAGCCCGAGGATCTCGTCGGCCTCGGCACCGTAGAGGCGCCTCAGCGTCTCGCCGTCGAGCGCCGCCGACGGCCCGTCGTAGACCACGCGGCCCGCGGCGAGCGCGACCACCCGCGCGCAGTAGCGCAGCGCCACATGCACCTGGTGCAGCGACACGAGCACGGTGCAACCGTCCTCGCGGTTGATCGCGGCGAGGATCTCCATCACCCGGCGCGCGGATTCCGGATCGAGCGAGGCGATCGGCTCGTCGGCGAGCACGACGCGCGCGCCCTGCACCAGCGCGCGCGCGATTGCCGCGCGCTGCTGCTGGCCGCCCGAGAGGGTCGAGGCGCGCTGCGCGGCGAACTCGGCGATGCCGACGCGCGCGAGCGCCTCGTAGCCGAGACGCACGTCCTCGCGGCGAAAGAGCCGCGGCAGCGTGCGCCAGAGCGGCGTGCGGTGCAGCGTGCCGGTCATGACGTTGACGATGAGCGGCAGCCGCCCCACCAGGTTGAACTGCTGGAAGACGAAGCCGATGCCGGCGCGCACCTCGCGGATGTCGGCGGCAAGGCGTCCGGCGCGCTGAACGAGCCGGCCATGGACGCGGATTTCGCCCGAGCCGCGGTCGGCGACCGCGAGCCCGGCGATGTGGCGCAGCAGCGTGCTCTTTCCGGAGCCCGAGGCGCCGATCAGCGCCACCATCTCGCCGGGCCGGATGTCGAGCGAGACGTCGTCGAGCGCGCGGCGCGCGCCGAAGGTCTTCGTCAGATGCGCGATGCCGATGGCGGGCGTCATGGTGCGAGATCGCGTGCGGCCGCGAGTCTGGACCGGCGAGGTGACAGGCGATTGACGGCTCGGTGACGGAATCGCGTCGCGCCTCAGGCGACCCGCACGCCCTCGCGCCAGACGGCACGCACGACCGGCTGCTCGCCCGCAAGGCGCACCTGCACGAGGTCGGCGCGCAAGCCCGGCGCGATCGCGCCGCGGTCCTCGAGCCCCGCCGCGCGCGCCGGCTGCAGGCTCACCGTCGCCACCGCCTGCGCGAGCGTGAATCCGGCCTGCGCGACCAGGCGGAACGCGCCCGCGAGCAGGCTCGCCGGCACGTAGTCCGAAGACAGCGCGTCGAGCAAGCCGGCGCGCGCGAGATCGAGCACGGCGACGTTGCCCGAGTGCGAGCCGCCGCGCACGAGGTTCGGCGCGCCGGCGACGATCGTCATCGCGCGGCCGCGCGCCGCGCGCGCCGCCTCGAGCCGCGTCGGGAATTCGGCGATGGTGGCGCCGTCGGCGTGCGCCTCGGCGACGTGCTCGGGCCGCGTGTCGTCGTGACTCGCGAGCGGGATCGCGCGCGCTCGCGCCCAGTCGCAGAAGAAACGCCGGTTGGGCGCCGCGTGGCGCGCCTGCAGCTCGCGCGCCTCGGCGAGCATGCGCGCGAACTTCGCCTCCGACCAGCCTTTCTTTCCGCAGTAGTAGACCCGCGCCTGCTCGACGTCCTCCCACTGGCGCTGGCCCGGGGTGTGGTCCATGAGCGAGACCAGCCCGACGAGCGGATGCTCGGCGAACGGCGCGAACAGCTCGCGCGCGTTCGGCGCCGGAAGCTCGATGCGCGCGTGCACGCGGTGCTCGGCGCGCAGCAGCCCCTCGCGTGCGGCGCGCGCGATCGCCGCGAGCGCCGGCGCCATGTCCTGCCCGCGCACCGCCTCCGGGTCGGCGTCGCCCACGCCGAGCGCGTCGAACACCGTGGTGATGCCCGCAGCCGCCACCTCGGCGTCGTGCGCGAGCAGCGCCGGCAACGCCGGCCAGTGCACTTTCGGCCGCGGCATCAGGTGGCGCTCGAAGTTGTCGGTGTGCAGCTCGACCAGCCCCGGCAGCAGGAAGTCGCCCTCCAGGTCGGCGCCGACCAGCCCTGCGCCCGGGTCGACCGCCACGATGCGCCCCTCGCGCACCGCGACCGAGGCGCGAACGACCTCGCCCTCGGTCACCACGCGGGCGTTGCGCAGCGCGAGCGCCGCGCCGCTCATCGCCCGCGCTCCAGGTCGAAGACGCGGGTCGCGACCGCGTCGCGCACCCGCGCGTCGTGAAAGATGCCGACGATCGCGGCGCCGGCGCGCCGCAGCTCGCCGATCAGCGCGACGACGGTCGCGCGGTTGTCGGCATCGAGCGCGGCGGTCGGCTCGTCGAGCAGCAGCACCGGCCGCGGCTCGAGCAGCGCGCGCGCGATGTTGACCCGCTGCTGCTCGCCGCCGGAAAAGGTCGCCGGCGGCACCTCCCACAGGCGCATCGGCACCCGCAGGCGAAGCAGCAGCTGCCCCGCGGCGCGGCGCGCTGCGGCGAGCGCCTCGGCGCTCTCGCCGCAGCGCTCGATGAGCGGCTCGGCGACCACGTCGAGGGCGGGCACACGCGGGACCGCGCGCAGGAACTGGCTGACGTAGCCGAGCGCCTCGCGCCGCAGCGCAAGGAGCTCGCGCGGCGGCGCGCCGACCACCTCGCGGCCGAGCACGCGGATCGAGCCGGCGTTCGCGCGGTAGGTGCCGTAGATGCATTTGAGCAGCGTGCTCTTGCCGGAACCGGAACGCCCTTCGAGCGCGACGCATTCGCCCGCGCGCACCTCGAGCGTAACGTCCCGCAGCACGCGCAGCTCGACCCCGCCCTGCGCGTGCAGGACGAACGACTTGCACAACCCCCGGATCGCGAGCGCGGGCTCGTTCATGGCGCGAGCGCCGAGGCGACGAGCTGCTGGGTGTACGGGTGATGCGGATCGTCGAGCACCTGATCGGTGAGGCCGGTCTCGACCACGCGCCCGTCCTTCAGCACCATCATGCGGTGCGCGAGCAGCCGCGCGACGCCGAGGTCGTGGGTGACGACGATCGCCGCGAGCGACAGGCGCCGCACGAGGCCGCGCAGAAGGTCGACGAGCCGCGCCTGCACCGAGACGTCGAGTCCGCTCGTCGGCTCGTCCATGAAGACGAGCCGCGGGCGCGTGACCAGGTTGCGCGCGATCTGCAGCCGCTGGCGCATGCCGCCGGAGAACGCGAGCGGCGACTCGTCGAGCCGCGCCGCGTCCATCTCGACCTGCGCGAGCCAGTGCGCCGCCTGCGCGCGGATCCAGCCGTAGCGCCGCGCCCCCAGCGCCATCAGCCGCTCGCCGAT
Source organism: Burkholderiales bacterium (assembly GCA_026416295.1). Classification (GTDB taxonomy): domain Bacteria; phylum Pseudomonadota; class Gammaproteobacteria; order Burkholderiales; family SG8-39; genus RBG-16-66-20. Next base: position 40,366 of record JAOAFL010000058.1, read on the forward strand.
GTTGGCGCCCGCCGAGACGGTCATGCGCAGCCCGTCCTCCGGCCGCTGGTGCACGAACCCCCAGTCGGTGCGCTCGAGCAGCCGGCGCGCCGCCTCCGACATCGCGTGCACGTCGCGCCAGCCCTCGTGACGCGTGCGGAACTCGACCGTGCCGGCGTCCGGCGCCATCCGGCCCGCGAGGCAGGCGAGCAGCGTGCTCTTTCCCGAGCCCGATTCGCCGACCACCGCGAGCACTTCGCCCTCCCACAGCTCGAGCGAGACCTCGGCAAGCGCGAGCCGCGCGCCGAAGCGCTTGGCGAGCCCTGCGGCGCGCAGGATCGGCGCCTCGCTCACCGCGCGTCTGCGCGCGCGCGCCGCGCGGCGCACCAGTCGGTGTCCGAGCACACATACAGCCGCCCGCCGCGGTCGTCGGTCACCACCTCGTCGAGGAAGCTCTCGCGCGAGCCGCACAGCGCGCACGCCGCCTGCCAGCGCTGCACCTCGAACGGATGGTCCTCGAAGCCGAGGCTCTCGACGCGCGTGTAGGGCGGCACCGCGTAGATGCGCTTTTCGCGCCCGGCGCCGAACAGCATCAGCGCCGGCGACATGTGCAGCTTCGGATTGTCGAACTTCGGGATCGGCGAGGGCGCCATCAGGTAGCGGCCGTTCACGATCACCGGATAGTCGTACGCGGTGACGATGCGGCCGTAGCGCGCGATGTCCTCGTACAGCTTGACGTGCATCAGCCCGTAGTCGGCGAGCGCGTGCATGCGCCGCGTCTCGGACTCGCGCGGCTCGAGCCGCTGCATCGGCTCGGGCACCGGCACCTGAAAGACGACGATCTGACCCTCGGCGAGCGGCGTCTCCGGGATGCGGTGGCGCGTCTGGATCACGGTCGCGTGGGCGGTGCGCTCGGTGGTCGCGATGCCCGCGGTGCGCTCGAAAAAGCGCCGGATGTTCACCGCGTTCACGGTGTCGTCGGCGCCCTGGTCGATCACCTTGAGCACGTCCTGCGGGCCGATCACGGCGGCGGTCACCTGCATGCCGCCGGTGCCCCAGCCCCAGGGCAGCGGCATCTCGCGCGCGGCGAACGGCACCTGGTAGCCCGGGATCGCGACCGCCTTCAGGATCGCGCGCCGGATCATGCGCTTGGTGCGCTCGTCGAGGTACGCGAAGTTGTAGCGCGCCCGCTCGCCGGCGGCGCGCACCGCGGCAAGCGCTGCGCGCGCGCTCATGCCGGCGGCTCTCCGGCCTGCGCGCGCAGGCGCCGCACGAGATCGAGCTCCGCCTGGAAGTCCACGTAATGCGGAAGCTTCAGGTGCTGCACGAACCCGGCGGCTTCCAGCGCGTCCGAGTGCGCGAGGACGAACTCTTCCATCTGCGCCGGCGCGCTCACCGGCTCGCCGAGCTCCGGCGCGCGCAGCGCGCGGTCGACGAGCGCCATCGCCATCGCCTTGCGCTCGCCGTGGCCGAAGGCGAGGCCGTAGCCGCGGGTGAACTGCGGCGGGCGCGTCCCGGAGCCCGCGAACTGGTTGATCATCTGGCACTCGGTCAGCTCCACCTCGCCGACGACGACCGGAAAGCCGAGCTCTTCGGGCACGAGCTCGACGTCGACGGTGCCGTAGCGCAGCTCGCCCGCGAACGGGTGCGTGTGCGCGTAGCCGCGCTGGGTCGAATAGCCGAGCGCGAGCAGAAACCCTTCGTCGGCGCGCGCGAGGTTCTGCAGCCGCGCGGCGCGCGGGGCGGGAAACAAAAGCGGCTCGCGCGTGAGATCCGGCGGCTCGCCCGCCCCGGGCGGTTCGGCCTCGGCCTCGACGAGGCCCTCGGCGGCGAGCAGCTCGAGCACGCTCGGGGCGGCTTCCGCGACGGCCGGCGCTTCCGGCGCAGGCGGCGGCGCCTCGGGCGCTTCGAGCGCGAAATCGAGCAGCCGCTGGCTGTAGTCGAACGTCGGGCCGAGGAGCTGGCCGCCCGGCAGGTCCTTGAACGCCGCCGAGATGCGGCGCGCAAGGCGCATGCGCGCGGTCTCGAGCGGCAGCGAGTAGCCGAGGCGCGGCAGCGTCGTGCGGAAGGCGCGCACGAGAAAGATCGCCTCCAGCGTGTCGCCGCGCGCCTGCTTGAGCGCGAGCGCCGCGAGGTCCGGGTCGTAGAGCGAGCCCTCGGCCATCACGCGGTCGACCGCGAGCCGCAGCTGCTCGCGCACCTGCGCGACCGAGAGCTCCGGCACCGCCGGATCGCCGCGGCGCCGCTCGGCAAGGAGCGCGAGCGAATTCTCGATCGCGCGCTCGCCGCCCTTGACCGCGACGTACACGCTCAGCCCTCGATGCGCGTGGTGCGCGCGAGCGCGCACAGCCGCTCGCCGCAGGCGAGGTAGAGGTCCACGCCGCGCGGAAACGCGCGGTGGTTTTCGTCCCACTGGGCGAGAAAGCCGGCGTCGAGATCGGGCACCGCGATCCGGCGCTCGCCGCGTACCCCCGGGCCGGCGAGCCGCCAGCCGGCGCCCTCGGCGAGCGCGGAGACCTGCACGACGACGCTCGCCGAGCGCTCCGGGTGAAGGTCGGTCCCCCAGGCGAACGCCGCAAGCGGCGGAAGCTCGGCCGCCGAGGCGACGAGCGCGAAATCCGCCTCGGCGCAGTCGGCGACCAGCCGGCAGCCGGTGTGAAAGCGAAGGTTGGCCGCCGCCGCGCCGTCGCCGAACGAGGCCGACAGCCACAGCCGCGTGTCCGCATCGAGCAGCGCAAGGAGCAGCGTCTGCGCCGCCGGCGCGACGCCCGCGAGCGGCGCGGCCGGGCGCGCGACCGCGACGATCGTGCCCGGCTGCGCCAACGCCGAAAGCGCCGCCCGGAACGCGCGCTGGCTGTCGAGCACCGGATCGGCGAAGCCGGGCACGATCCGGTCGAGCGCCATCGCGCTCACGTCGGCTCCCCCGGCGCGCGCGCGAGGGTGAAGAATTCGACGCGCGTCGCCTGCGCCTTGCGCGCCGCGCGCTCGGCCTCGGCGGCAAGGCGCGCCCGCAGCGGCTCGACGAGCCGCGCGCGCAGCGCCTCGCGCCGCTCGGCGCGCTGCAGCAGCGCGTCGGCGAGCGCCGCGAGCTCCGCCTTGCGCGCCGAGCGGCCCTGCACGTAGGCGATGCCCACCTCGCCCGAGTCGAGGCGCAGTGCGCAGCGCGTGATCGTCATTTCGCCGAGGTTGAAGCGCTCGCCGCTGCCGCCGGCGCGCGCACGCAACATCACGAGCCCGGTCTCCGGCGGCCGCAACCAGGTGCGCGCCGGAAGCGCACCGGCGAGCTGCTCGGTGCGCGCCCACTGTTCGAGAAACGCGAGCGGCGCGCGCGCGAGCAGGCCCATCCAGTCGCGGCGCGCCTCGCGCAGCGCTTCGTCAACCGCGTGCCACATCGCGCGGGCATGCTAGCGATCGTGCGTGACGCTTTTTTGAACGGCGCCGCCGACCGCGGCCGCCTGGTGTACCTCGTCGGCCCGTCGGGCGCGGGCAAGGACAGCCTGCTCGCGTGGGTGCGCGCGCAGCGCCCCGCGCGCGTTCGCGTCGCGCCGCGCGCGGTCACGCGCGCGACCGGCGGCGGCACCGACTTCGCGGTGAGCGAGGCGCGCTTCGCCGCGCTGCTTGCGCGCGGCGCGTTCGCGCTCTACTGGCGCGCCAATGGCCTCGCCTACGGCGTGCCGCGCGCGATCGAGCGCTGGCTCGCAGCCGGCCTGACCGTCGTCGTGAACGGCTCGCGCGCGCACCTTGCGGAGGCGCGCCTGCGCTTTCCGGCGCTCGAGGCGGTGCACGTCACCGCGCCGAAACTCCTCCTCGCGCGGCGGCTCGCGCAGCGGGCGCGCGAGCCCGAGGCCGAGATCGTGCGGCGCCTTGCGCGCAACGACGACGCCTTCGCCGCCGTGCCGGAGGCCGCGCTCACGATCGTGAACGACGGGCCGCTCGCGCACGCCGGCCGGCAGCTGCTCGAGTTTGTCGAACCTCGCCCGGTGCCCGCGCACGAGCGTCCTGTCCCGTCAAGGAATCTCTGAACACGCTCCCGTGAGTCGTCTCCGCGGCGTGAGCGTTTCGACGCGATAACGGGTCGGCAACGGCGCCTCGACCGCAAGCTCTCGCGCTTGCGCCTGGGGCGAGTTTGCCGTCCACCGGGTGAAGCGCCTGTGGGGCTTCGCGAAGACCCGCGACCGGGAGCAGTTCTCCAGTCCCGAGGAGTGCCTCGCCGATTTCTCCGGTGCAGGCACGCTCGGCAAAGACCGGCGACAACCTCGCCCGGTGCTTTACGTCGTCGCCAAGGCGCCGGTCTGAATCGGTTCCGCCCGTTCGTCGAACGGTGCGTCCGCCCCGGTCGCGGCGGCATTGCCGTAGATTCGGGCAAGCGCTGCCACGTCGAGCGCGCTCGCCGGCCCGTCGAAGACCACGGTACCGTTTGCGATTCCGACGATCCGGTCTGCGAACCGCCGCGCGAGCGGTACCTGATGCAGGCTGACGACCGCGGCGATGCCGCCGCTGCGACAGACCTCGCGCAGGAGGCTGAGGATATGCGCCGCGTTCGCCGGATCGAGGCTCGCCACGGGTTCGTCGGCGAGCATGATCTGCGGCTGCTGCGCGAGTGCTCGGGCGACGCCGACGCGCTGCTGTTGGCCGCCCGAGAGCTGATCGCACCGGCGCAGCGCGTGCTGGATCAGCCCGACGCGTTCCAGCGCTTCCAGCGCGATCTGCCGGTCCGCGCGCGGAAGCGGAAACAGCGTGCGCAGCCCCGAGTGGAATCCGAGCCGCCCGGTGAGCACGTTGGCGAGCGCGGTGAGACGGCCGATCAGTTGGTGCTGCTGGAATACCATCGCGACCTGGCGGCGCAACGCCCGCCGCTGCTTGCGGTCGCGCGCGATTCCAAGGGACCGCATCCATACCTCGCCCTCGGTGGGTTCGACCAAACCGTTCAGGGTGCGGAGCAGCGTAGACTTGCCGGCTCCCGACGGCCCGAGGAGCACGACGAACTCCCCGGGGGCGATGCGCAGATGCGTCGGATGCAGCGCGCGCAAGCCGCCGCCGTACACGACCCCGATCCCGCGCGCCTCGAGCAGCGGACTCGTCGGGTGCGTCGCGCTCGTCGCCATCGCGTATCGCCGTTCCTTGCGCCCAAGGGCAAATGCGTCGAGAGTACCCGCGCCCGATGACGGCCGAATGACGTCGTCGGACTCGTCGCGTCATCGTTCGGTCATCGGGTACGCGCAACATTGTCCCGTTGGCGAGGCGCGAGCGCGCCCCGCCGTCGCAGCGCCATAACGCAGGCTCCCGCATGAATCGACCTGTCGTCCTCGTCACCCACCGCGTCTTTCCTGAAACGCTCGATTTGCTGAACGCGCGCTTCCAGGTGATCGCGAACCGCGACGAGGAGCCGCTTCCTCGAGCGGAGCTGCTTCGGCTCGCGAGCGGCGCCGATGCGATGCTCGCCTTCATGACCGATCGCGTCGATGCGGGATTTCTCGACGGATGTCCGCGGCTTCGAGTGGTCGCCTGCGCGCTCGCCGGTTACGACAACTTCGACGTGGAGGCCTGCACGCGCCGGGGCGTGTGGCTGACGGTCGTGCCCGATCTGCTGAGCGATCCGACCGCCGAGCTCGCGCTCGGTCTCGCGATCGGTCTGGCGCGTCACATCGCCACCGCCGACCGCATCGTGCGCGCCGGCCGGTTCTCGGGATGGCGCCCGAGGCTGTACGGCACGTCGCTCGACGCAAGCACCGTCGCGATCGTCGGGGGCGGGCGTCTCGGCCGCGCGATCGCGCGCAAGCTGCGCGGATTCGACTGCACCGTCCTCGTCTGCGACCCTCGTCCGAGCGAGGGCATGCCGGAAAACGCGCGCTACGCCCCGGCGGAGGAGGCGCTCGTCGGCGCGGATTTCGTGTTCCTCGCGGTTCCGCTCGAGGCGGCGACCGCGAAGATGGTGAACGCGTCGTGGCTCGAGCGACTGAAGCCCGGGGCGCTGCTCGTCAACTGCGCGCGCGGCTCGGTCGTCGACGAGGCGGCCGTCGCCAGAGCGCTCGAAGCGGGCCGCCTCGGGGGCTACGCCGCCGACGTTTTCGCGTTCGAGGATTGGGCGCGTCCCGATCGGCCGGCGTACGTCCACCCGACGCTGCTCGAGCTTTCCGACCGCACCCTTTTCACCGCGCATCTCGGCTCGGCCGTCGCGCGCGCTCGCCGCGAGATCGAGCGCTACGCGGCGCTCGCGATCGTCGAGGCGCTGGACGGCGCCCGTCCGCGGGGCGCGGTGAACGTTCCGGCGCCTGCGGGCGCCTAGGCCGCACCCGGCCCCGCTGCTTCGGCGTTGTCGGCTACTTCAGTCGACGCCGTAACCAGGCGCCGAGGCTGTCGACGACGACGACGCAGCCGAGGATGGTGAGAAGCAGCGCCGAAACCTCCGCGTAGGAGATCAGGCGCAGCGCCGCCATCAGTTCGAAACCGATTCCGCCCGCACCGACGATGCCGAGCACGGCGGAGGCCCGGAAGTGGTACTCCCAGCGATAGATCGTGATGTCGGCGAGCTGCGGCAGCACCTGCGGAAGCACCGCGTGCGTGATCACCTGAAAACGCGTCGCACCGGCCGCAGCCGCCGCCTCGAGGGGCTTCGGATCCACATGCTCGATCGCCTCGGCGTAAAACTTCGCCACCATGCCGGTCGAGTGCAGCGCGAGCGCGAGCACCCCCGGCAGCGCGCCGAACCCGACCGCCGCGACCAGAATCACCCCGAAAATGATTTCCGGTACCGAGCGCAAGGCAGCGAGCAGCGTGCGCGCCGCGTAGTACACCGCGCCGCCGGGCGAAGTGTTCGAGGCCGCGAGCAGCGCGAGCGGCAGCGACAGCGCCACCGCGAGCGCCGTGCCCGCGACCGACATCGCCAACGTCTCCCCAAGCGGCCGCACCCAGGCGCGCCAGCGGCTGAAGTCGGGCGGCACCATCTCGCGGGCGAGCTGAGCGATCGCCGCGCCGCCCTCGACATAGCGGCGCAGGTCGAAAAACCCTGTGACCGCGAGCGAGACGACGCACACGAGCAGCACTGCCCCCGCGAGCCGCGCGCGCGCAAGGTTGCGTCGGCGAGCGCTCGCGAGAATCGCGTCGTAGTGTGCGGCCGCGCCGGTCGTCATTTCATCTTCGTCAGATCGATGTTGAGGATGCGTGCCGTCTCGCGCAGCACGTCGTACGCACGATCGTCGGTCGGGGCAAAGCCCTCGACCCGAAACGCCCGGAGCACCTCCCGGTCCTTCATCTCGAGGAAGGCCGCGCGCAGCGCCTGCTTCAGTTCAGGGGCGAGGTAGCCCTGCATGGTGACGGGATAGTTCGGAATCGGATCGGAAAGCGCGATCTGGACCAGGCGCGCGCTGTCGATCGTCTTGCGTTCGACGAGCTGTCGGTAAATCTGCTCCGAGAGCGCGCCGGCCGGAACCTGTCCCACCTGGACTGCTCGCGCCACCGCGTCGTGCGTGCCGAGATGCACGACCTTGTAGTCGCGGTCTCCGACCAGATCGGCTTTGCTGAGAAGAAAAGCCCGGGGAACGAGATGACTCGAGGTCGACGCCTGATCGCCGAAGGCAAAAGCGCGGCCGCGGATATCGGCCAGCGTCTTCACCGGACCGCCCGCGGTCGCGATCAGAATCGACCGATACGTCGGCTCGCCGCGCTCGACGCCGACCGCGAAGGGTTCGATGCCGGGCGCCTTCGACTTCGCGAGCACATAGGAGAACCCGCCGAAGTATCCCACCTCGATCCGGCCGAAGCGCATCGCTTCGATCATCGACGAATAGTCCGTGGTCACCACGATCTCGATGTCCTTTTTCAACCTTTGCTCGAGGTAGGCCTTGAGCGGCTGCGCGTTGCGGATCAACGTCGAGGCGTTCTCGTCGGGCAGCAGCGCGACCCGCAGTTTCTCGGGATCGGCCCTCTGTGCCCACGCGGCGCCGAAGGCCCCGCAGGCGATCAGCGCACAGGCAATCCACCTCGCAAAAGTGCATCGTGTCATCGGTTCCTCCAAGCCGTCATGGCGTTCGAAAGATTCGAAGGCGGCAGCGACGGCGAACGGGCCTTTCCGAACCGGACTGGCCGGTGAGCAGAGCGGCACCCCCGCGCGTCGCTCGCCGAAGGCGCGCGCGTCGGCGTCCATCCGCCCGAGGGCGCCCCGAACGGCGGCCGCTGCGCGCACATGATCTTCTTTTTCAGAGTGTGAAGCGAGGGCGTGACGCCGCGTTGACAGCGCGGTGACAGTCGGAAGTCACGCGCCCGAAGGACGAGGCCCGGGTGCGCGCTCCCGGGCTGCGCGGTCGAATTGCACCGTTACTTTCGCGCGCCGCGCGCCGTGAGGCGCGCCGCCTACGCGTTCGCCATGCCGGCCATCTCGCCCGCCTCGAGGCGCCGCTCGCGCGGCCAGTCGAGCGTGCCGAGCCGCGCGAGCAGCTCCTCCTGCACGCCCCGCGCGCGGCCGCGGCGCGGCGCGCGCTCGTAGCCGCCCTCGGCGTTCATCAGCCAGCTCTGCGCGCTGTCCTCCAGATAGGCCTCGAGCCCCTCGCGCACGACGCGCGCCTTCAGCGCCGGATCGAGCACCGGAAACGCGATCTCGATGCGGCGGAAGAAATTGCGGTCCATCCAGTCGGCGCTCGCGAGATAGACGTCCTCGGCGCCGTCGTTCGCGAAGAAGAACACCCGCGCGTGCTCGAGAAACCGCCCGACCACCGAGCGCACGCGGATGTTGTCCGAGAGCCCGGGCACGCCGGGCCGCAGCGCGCACGCCCCGCGCACGACGAGGTCCACCTGCACGCCCGCCTGCGAGGCGGCGTAGAGCTCCTCGATCAGCTCGGGCTCGAGCAGCGCGTTCATCTTCGCCGCGATGCGCGCCGGCCGGCCTTCCTTCGCGATGCGCGCCTCGTTCCTCACCGCGGCCACCAGCCGCCGGTGCAGCGTGAAAGGCGACATCCACAGGTGCTTCATGCGGCTCGCGCGCCCGAGGCCGGTCAACTGCTTGAACACTTCGCTCACCTCGGCGGTAATCTCCTCGTGCGCGGTGAGCAGCCCGAAGTCGGTGTACTGGCGCGCGGTCCGAAGGTGATAGTTGCCGGTGGCAAGATGTGCGTAGCGGCGCAGCACCGGTCCCGAAGGCCCCTCCTCGCGGCGCACGACGAGCGCCATCTTCGCGTGGGTCTTGTGCCCGACCACCCCGTAGACGACGTGCGCGCCCGCTTCCTCCAGACGCGCCGCCCAGCCGATGTTCGCCTCCTCGTCGAAGCGCGCCATCAGCTCGACGACCACCGTGACCTCTTTTCCGCGGCGCGCGGCCTCGATCAGGATCTCCATCAGCTCCGAGTCGGTGCCGGTGCGGTACACCGTCTGCTTGATCGCGATCACGCGGGAATCGGTGACCGCGGTGCGCATCAGCTCCACCACCGGCGCAAACGACTGGTACGGGTGGTGCAGCAGGATGTCGCCCGAGCGCAGCGCCGCGTAGATGTCGCGCTCGCGCGCGAGCGGCTCGGGCAGGCCGGGGCGAAACGGCGGATAGAGCAGATCGGGCCGCTCGACCTGCTCGGGCACCTCGCGCAGCCGGTACAGGTTCACCGGCCCGTCGACGCGATAGAGGTCCAGCGCGCCGAGGTTGAACTGCTGCAGCAGGAAGTCGGCGACCTCGGCGGGGCAGCTCTCGGCCACTTCCAGCCGCACCGCGTCGCCGAAGTGACGGTGCAGCAGCTCGCTCTGCACCGCGAGCCGCAGGTTCTTGATCTCCTCCTCGTCGACGAACAGGTCGGAGTTGCGCGTCACGCGGAACTGGTGGCAGCCCTTTACCTCCATGCCGGCGAACAGCTCGTCCATGTGCGCGTGCAGGATCGAGGAGAGGAACACGAACGCGAACGGGGCACCGGCGACCTCGGCCGGCAGGCGAATGAGCCGCGGCAGCGCGCGCGGCGCCTGCACGATCGCGTGGCGCGACTTGCGCCCGAAGGCGTCGCGCCCGGCGAGCTCGATCGCGAAGTTGAGGCTCTTGTTGTAGACGCGCGGAAACGGGTGCGCCGGATCGAGCCCGATCGGCGTGAGCACCGGCAGCAGCTCCCGCTCGAAATAGTCGCGCAGCCAGGCGCGCTGCGCCTCGGTCCATTGCTCGCGCCGCGGAAAGACGATGCCCTCGCGCGCGAGCGCCGGCAGCAGCACTTCGTTCAGCAGTCGGTACTGCTCGGCCACCAGCGCGTGCGCCTCGGCCGAGACCGCCTCGAACACCTCGGCCGGCGAGCGTCCGTCGGGGCCGGCGACCTTCACGCCGAGCCGGATCTGCTCCTTCAGCCCCGCGACGCGGATCTCGAAGAATTCGTCGAGGTTGGACGAGACGATCGTGAGAAAGCGCAGCCGCTCGAGCAGCGGCACCGCGTCGTCGGCCGCGAGCGCGAGCACGCGCCGGTTGAACGCGAGCACGCCGAGCTCGCGGTTGAGGAAATGCGACGGCGGCAGTGCCTTGCGGGTCATCGACGGAACCGCCCGCGGACAGACGCGGGCCAGCGTGCCCGGTATTCTATTGCCGCGAGATGACGCGCATGTGACGGCGGTTTGCGCCGCACAGACCGCGGTGCTAACGTGTCCGCATGACCCGGCCCGACGTGCTCGCGGCGGTCGACCTCGGCTCGAACAGCTTTCACCTGCTGGTCGGTCGGGTCGCCGACGGCGTCGTCTATCCGCTCGACACCGTGCGCGAGCCGGTGCGCCTCGGTGCGGGGCTCGGCGCCGACAAGCGGCTCGATCGGGCGACGCAGCTGCGAGCGCTGGAAGCGCTCGCGCGCATCGGCGAGCGGCTGCGCGGCATGCCGCGCGAGGCGGTGCGCGCGGTCGGCACCAACGCCTTGCGCGTGGCGAAGAACGCGCCCCAGTTCCTGCGCGAGGCGCGCCGCGCGCTCGGCTTTCCGATCGAGGTGATCGCCGGGCGCGAGGAGGCGCGGCTCATCTATATCGGCGTCACGCATACGCTGCCGCCGGCGGCGCACCGGCGCCTGGTGGTCGACATCGGCGGCGGCTCGACCGAGCTCATCATCGGCACGGGACTCGAGCCGCAGCTCACCGAATCGCTCTACGTCGGCTGCGTGAGCGCGAGCCTGCGCTTCTTTCCCGACGGGCGCGTGGACAAGGCGCGCATGAAGGCGGCCGAAATGGCGGCGCGCCAGGAACTGGCGGCGGTCGCCGGCGCCTACCGCGCGCACGGCTGGCAGGAAGCGGTCGGCGCCTCCGGCACCATCCGCGCGATCGAGGCGATCCTCGCCGCGCACGGCTGGTCCGGGGAAGGCGTCACGCGCGAAGGCCTGGAACGGCTGCGCGCGGCGCTCATCAAGCACGAGCGCGCCGACCCGGCGCGCATCGCCGGTCTGCGGCCGGGCCGCGCGCCGGTGCTGCCCGGCGGCGTCGCGATCCTGCGCGCGGTGCTGGATGAGCTCGGCGTCGAGCGCATGCGCGTCGCCGAAGGCGCGCTGCGCCACGGCGTGCTCTACGATCTCCTCGGTCGCGTCGAGCAGCGCGACGTGCGCGCGGCCACCGTCGCGCAGCTGATCGAGCGCTATCACGTCGATCCGGGCCAGGGCGAGCGGGTGCGCGCGCTCGCGCTGCGCATCTTCGATCAGCTGGAGCCCGAGCGCCGCGGCGCCGAGCACGAGGCCGACCGGCTGCTGCTCGGCTGGGCGGGCCAACTGGCCGAAATCGGCCTTTCGATCGAGCACTCGCAGTACCACAAGCATTCGGCCTACATCCTCGCCAACGCCGACCTGCCGGGCTTTTCGCGCATGGAGCAGGCGCGACTTGCGCGCCTCGTGCTCGCGCATCGCGGCAAGCTCGCCAAGGTGCGCGACGCCGACATGGACGCCGCGGACTGGCGCATGGTGTTCGCGCTTCGCCTCGCCGCGTTGCTGCTGCGCCGCCGCGCCGAGATCGAGCTGCCGCCGCTGCGCGTTTCGGCCGACGACGAGGGTTTTGCGCTCGCGCTGCCCGAGGACTGGCTCGAGCGCAACCCGTTGTCGGCGGCGGCGCTCGAATCGGAAGCCGGCTACTGGCGCGCGGTCGGCATGAAGTTCGCCGTCGCCGCGCTCTCGGACCGGCGCGCGCTCGCCTCAGCGTAGCGCTCGCGCGGCGGCCGCGCGGCGCGAGGATGCTAAACTGCGGGCTCCAGTCCCGCGCACCGATGAACCTGCGCAATTTCGGCGCCCGCCTCGCGGCGCTCCTCGGCGCCTGCGCGATCGCGCTTCAGACGCTGTGGCCGCTCGCCGGCGCAAGCGCCGCTCCCCGCGCGCCGACATTGGAGCTTTGCGCCCCCGAGAGCGGCTCGCCGGCGCAGCAGGCGCCCGCCGAAGGACACAGCCTCTGCGCGCTCTGCCTCGTCGGATGCGAGCGCGCGGCGGCGGCGCCGAACGCGAAGGCGGAAGCGGCGCAGCCGCCGCACCGCTCGAGCGAGGGCGCGGCGCTCGCGCGCGCCGCGCCCCGCGAGCCGCAGCTGCACGGCGCCCCGCGCCCGAGGGCCCCGCCCGCTCGCGCCTGAACGAATCGGGTCTGCGCGCCGGGCGTGGCCGGCGCGCCGGCCTTGGGGTTCATCGACGTCGAGCGAGGTACGGTGGCGAGGTTATCCGCGATATTCGTTCTGGTCGTCGCGCTCGCGGGCTGCAGCCCGCAGGCCGAGCGCTTCTACGGCACGGACCTTACCGGGGTCCAGTGGGGACGGGAGCTCGTTCTCCAGGATCCCGACGGCCGCACGCGCTCGCTCGCCGACTTCCGCGGCAAGGTGGTCGCCGTGTTCTTCGGCTTCGTGCTCTGCCCCGATGTATGCCCGACGGCGCTCGCGCGGGCCGCCGAGGCGAAGAAGCGGCTCGGCGCCGACGGCGAGCGGCTGCAGGTCGTCTTCGTCACCGTCGATCCGGAGCGCGACAGCGCGGAGCTGCTGCGGCAGTACACCGCCGCGTTCGACCCGTCGTTCCTCGGCCTGCGCGGCAGCGCCGAGGAAACGCGTCGCGTCGCCGCCGAATTCAAGGTGTTCTACGAGAAGGTCCCCTCCGGCAGCTCCTACACGGTGAACCACAGCACCCTCACCTACCTGTTCGACACCCAGGGCAGGCTGCGTGTCGGCGTTCCCCACGCGATGAGCGCCGAGCAGCTCGCCCACGACATCCGCCTGCTCCTCAAGCAGGCCTCGTGAACGAATCTTCAAGGAGATGCCCATGAAGCGAATTGTCTTCGCCTCGTTTTTCTGTCTCGCTGCCACCGCCGCGTCCGCTCAGGTGACGGTCAAGGACCCGTGGGTGCGCGCGACCGTCCCCGCGCAGAAGGCGACCGGCGCCTTCATGAAGCTCGAATCGGGCGAGGACGCACGGCTGGTTGCCGCGAGCTCGCCGGTCGCCAGCGTCGTCGAGCTGCACGAGACGGTGATGGAGGGCGACAAGATGAGGATGCGCGCGGTGCCCTCGATCGCCATTCCGGCGGGCAAGGGCGCAGAGCTGCGTCCCGGTGGCCATCACGTGATGCTGATGGACCTGAAAGGCCAGATCAAGGAAGGCGACGCCGTTCCGCTCAGCCTTACCTTCGAGACGAAGGACGGCAAGCGCCAGACAGTGGAGCTGAAGGCGCCGGCGCGGCCGCTCAAGACCATGCCGGGCCACGACGAGCCGGCGATGAAGAAGCATTGACGGGCGGCGCGGGCGCGCCGCGCCCGCGCTAGCGGCCGGCGGGGCTGCTCGTCGCGGCCGGCCGCGGCGTCGCGGTCGCCGCCGCGAGCAGCCGCGACGCCGGAAAGCGCGCGGCGAAGCGGCTGCCTTTGCCGGGCGTGCTTTCGATCGCGAGCGTGGCGTTGTGGCGCGCGAGCGCGTGCTTGACGATCGCCAGCCCGAGCCCGGTGCCGCCGGTCTCGCGCGAGCGGCCGCGGTCGACGCGATAGAAGCGTTCGGTGAGCCGCGGCAGGTGTTCAGGGGCGATGCCGATGCCGGTGTCCTCGACCGCGAACTCCGCGCCCCAGTCGCCCGAGCGCCAGGAGAGGCGAACCTCGCCGCCCTCGGGCGTGTAGCGCACCGCGTTCGTCACCAGATTGGCGAACGCGCTCGCGATCTCGGATTCCGCGCCGGCGAGGTCGTGCGCCCCGTCGATCGCGAGCGAGATGCGGTGCTGCCCGCGCGACAGCGACTCGGCCTCGGCGCGCAGCCGCTCGAGCAGCGGCCGCACCGCGACCCGCTCGTCGGCGGGCGGCGGCGGCGCGTGTTCGAGCGCCGAAAGCGTGAGCAGGTCCTCGACGAGGCGCTTCATGCGCTCGGCCTGAGGCGCCATCAGCCCGACGTAGTCGCGCACGCGGTCGGCGTCGAGCTTGAGGTCCCGGATCGTCTCGAGGAAGCCGATGAGCACCGTGAGCGGCGTGCGCAGCTCGTGCGAGACGTTGGCGACAAAATCGCGGCGCATCGTCTCCAGCCGCTCCGCGCCGGTGACGTCCTGCGACAGCAGCAGGTATTCCGCCTGACCGAAAGGCACGAGCTGCAGCGCGAAGATGCGCTCGCCGCCGCGCGCGACCCGCACCGGCTGCGAGAAATCGCGCGTTTCGAGGTACTGCACGAACGCCGGCTCGCGCACGAAGTTGGCGATCGGCTGGCCGCGGTCCTTGTCCGGATCCAGGCCGAGGTGCGCGGCCGCGGCGCGGTTGCACCAGTCGAGCCGCAGGCCGGCGTCGAGCACGGCGACGCCGTAGGGCAACGCCTGCGCCGCGCGCCGCTGACGCACGATCAGCTCGGCGAGCCGCCGCCGGCGGCGCAGCCCCGCGCGCCGGTGCCGGTGCAGATGGTCGAACACCTCGCCCCAGACACCCTCGCCCTCGGGCGGATCGGCAAGACGCGGCTGCGCCGCCCAGTCGCGCAGCCGGCGCAGCTCGCGCCGCTCGCGCCACAGCAGCCACGCGAGCACGGCGACGGCGATGTTGAGGGCGAGGACGAGAAGGATCATTCGGATCGCGGACGCGCCTCCGCGACCTGCGGCTCCGGCCGCAGCACGTAGCCCGAGCCGCGCACCGTCTCGATCAGCGCGTCGTGCCCGCTCGGCGCGAGCGCCTGCCGCAGGCGGCGGATGTGCACGTCCACCGTGCGCTCCTCGATGAAGACGTGATCTCCCCAGACTTCGTCGAGGAGCTGCTTGCGCGAATACACCCGGTTCGGGTGCGTCATCAGAAATCGAAGCAGACGGAACTCGGTCGGCCCGAGCGCGAGCGGCTGGCCGTGACCGGTCACGCGGTGCGCCGCGGGATCGAGCCGCAGCCCCGCGATCTCGACCGGCTCGGTGCCCTGGTGCGGCTTGCGCCGACGCAGCACCGAACGGATGCGCGCCACCAGCTCGCGTCCGGAGAACGGCTTGACGACGTAGTCGTCCGCGCCCGCCTCCAGGCCCGCGATGCGGTCGGGCTCGTCGGCGCGCGCGGTGAGAAACAGGATCGGCAGGTCGCGCGTGCGCGCCTCGGCTCTCAGCCGGCGCGCGAGCGCAAGCCCCGACTGCCCGGGCAGCATCCAGTCGAGCAGCACGACGTCCGGCAGCGAATGCGCAAGGAGCCGCAGCGCTTCCTCGGCGCTCGCCGCGCGCCGGGTGCGGAAGCCGGCGTGCTCCAGGTTGACCGCGACCAGTTCCTGGATCGCCGGCTCGTCCTCGACGATGAGCACGGTCGCGCTCATCCCGGCCTCAGTTCTTCGACAGCTCCCGCTCGACGTCGGCGAACGAGGTATGGCGCACGTCGGTGCCGCGCACGATGTAGATCACCTGCTCGGCGACGTTCTTCGCGTGATCGCCGATGCGCTCGATCGCCTTGGCGACCCAGACGATCTCCAGCCCGGCGGTGATCGTGCGCGGGTCCTCCATCATGTAGGTGATCGCCTGGCGCAGCACCGAGGTGAATTCGGAGTCGATCGTCGGGTCCTCCTTCAGCACCTCGGCCGCCGCGGCCGCGTCCAGGCGCGCGAACGCGTCGAGCGCCTGGCGCAGCATGCGCAGCGCGGTGTCGGCCGCATGCCGGATCGCCGGGAAGCGCTGCGCGTGCTGCGGCCCCTGCTGGTGCAGCGCGCGCGCCATGCGCGCGATCTTCTCGGCTTCGTCGCCCATGCGCTCGAGGTCGGTGACGATCTTCGAGATGCCCATGATGAGGCGCAGGTCGCTCGCCGCCGGCTGGCGGCGCACGACGATATGGCTGCAGGCGCTGTCGATCGCCACCTCGTAGCCGTTCACGCGCCGGTCGTTCTCGATCACCTGCTCGACGATCGCGGCATCGCCCGAGGCGTAGGCGCGCATCGCGGCGAGGATCTGCGCTTCGACGAGCCCCCCCATCTGCAGCACGCGCGTGCGCGTTTCCTCGAGGTCCGCCTCGAAGGCCTTCGAAATGTGCTCGGTCGGCGGCATCACGCCCTCGCGCCACTGCGGTACGCACTCATCCGAACCTCCCGGTGATGTAGTCCTCGGTCTGCTTGTGCTTCGGCTTGATGAACAGCTCGTCGGTGCGGCCGAACTCGATCAGCTCGCCGAGGTACATGTACGCGGTGTAGTCCGAGACGCGCGCCGCCTGCTGCATGTTGTGGGTGACGATGAGGATCGTCACGCGCGATTTGAGTTCGGTGATCAGCTCCTCGATGCTCGCGGTGGCGATCGGATCGAGCGCCGAGGTCGGCTCGTCGAAGAGCAGCATCTCCGGGTCGGTCGCGAGCGCGCGCGCGATGCACAGGCGCTGCTGCTGGCCGCCCGAGAGGTTGAACGCCGGTTCCTCCAGCCGGTCTTTCACCTCGTCCCAGAGCGCCGCGGCGCGCAGCGCCTGCTCGACCTTGTCGGCGAGCGTCCGGCGCGAGCGCTCGCCGCGCACCCGCAGCCCGTAGGCGACGTTCTCGAAGATCGACTTCGGGAACGGGTTCGGCTTCTGGAACACCATCGCGAGCCGCATGCGCACCTCGATCGGGTCGACCGACGCATCGAGCAGGTTCATGTCGTCCGGGTAGAGCCGGATCTCGCCCTCGTAGCGGTTGCCCGGGTAGAGGTCGTGCATGCGGTTGAAGCAGCGCAGGAACGTCGATTTGCCGCAGCCCGAGGGTCCGATGAGCGCGGTCACGCGGTGCTCGTGCACGACGAGGTCGATGTTTTTGAGCGCCTGGACCTCGCCGTAATAGAAGCTCAGGCCGCGCGCCGCGGCCTTCGGCGCGGGGTCCGGTTCGGTCTCGGCCCGCGGCGCCGGCACGGCGGCCGACACCGGTCGCACGGAGGTGGTGCTCACCATTTGATCCTCTTTCGCAGACGGTAACGCAGCCAGATCGCGAGCGCGTTCATCGCGAGCGTCGCGACGATGATCACGATGCCGGTCGCCGCAGCGTTCAGCAGGAACTTCTCGTCGGGCCGCGACACCCAGTTGAACATCTGGATCGGCAGCACGGTGAACGGCGACAGCAGCCACTCGAACGAGACGTAGGGCGCCTCGCTGCGCAGCGGCGAGGGCGGAAGAAAGGCGATGAAGGTGAGCGCGCCCACGGTAATCAGCGGCGCGGTCTCGCCGATCGCGCGCGCAAGGCCGATGATGACGCCGGTCATGATCCCGCCGATCGAGTAGGGCAGCACGTGATCCGCCACCACCTGCCAGCGGGTCGCGCCCACGCCGTAGGCCGCCTCGCGGATCGCGACGGGAATCGCGCGAATCGCCTCGCGCGTGGTGACGATGATCACCGGAAGAATGAGCAGCGCGAGCGTCAGCCCGGCGGTGGCGATGCTCTGTCCCAGCCCGAAGATGTAGACGAAGAGCCCGAGCGCGAGCAGCCCGTAGACGATCGAGGGCACGCCCGCGAGGTTGGTGACGTTGATCTCGATCAGGTCGGTCACCCAGTTCTTCGGCGCGTATTCCTCGAGGTAGATCCCGGCGGCGACACCGAGCGGCACGGCCGCGACCATCGTGACGAGCATCACGAGACAGGTGCCGACCCAGGCCGACAGGATCCCGGCGCGCTCGGCGTGCCGCGACGGGAAGTTCATGAAAAAGTCGCGCGAAAACCGCGGCAGGCCGTCGATCATCAGGTCGACGAACAGCACGAGCAGCGTCACCACGCCGACCATCATGCACACGAGCCCCACCAGCCCGAAGACGATGTCGGCGCGCTTGTGGCGGCGGATCAGTTCGCGCATCGCCGCCAGTTCCGCGCTGCGCGGCGGCTGCGGCGCGTCGGTGCGCATGTCAGTACCTCTCGCGGAAACTGCGTCGCAGCAGGTGCCCGATGACGTTGAAGGCGAGCGTCATCAGCACGAGCACCAGCCCGGCGGCGAAAATGCTCTGGTAGGCGATCGAGCCGTGCGGCAGGTCGCCGAGCGCCACCTGCACGATGTAGGCGGTGATCGTCGCCGCGGACTCGGTCGGATTGAACGTGAAGTTCGGCTGCTGCCCGGCGGCGACCGCGACCACCATCGTTTCGCCCACCGCGCGCGAGATGCCGAGGATGAACGCGGCGACCACGCCCGAGAGCGCGGCGGGCAGCACCACCTTGATCGCGGTCTGGAAGCGCGTCGCCCCCATCGCGTAGGAGCCTTCGCGCAGGCTCATCGGCACCGCGCGCATCGCGTCCTCGGAGACCGAGCTGACGTACGGGATGATCATGATGCCGATGACGATGCCCGGGCTGAGCATGTTGAACCCGGGCAGCTCCGGCATCAGCTTCTGAAGCAGCGGCGTCACGAACAGCAGCGCGAAATAGCCGTAGACCACCGTCGGCACGCCCTCGAGCAGCTCGAGAAACGGCTTTACCGTCTCGCGCACGCCGTGCGGCGCGAATTCCGAGAGGTAGATCGCGGTCACCAGCCCGAGCGGCACGGCGACGACGAGCGCGACGCCCGCGGTCGTCACCGTGCCGGCGACCAGCGGCAGCACGCCGTACTGCGGGTTGGTGAAGAGCGGCGTCCAGACGGTGCCGGTGAGGAATTCCCGCAGCGAGACGACCTCGAAGAATCCGAGCGACTCGTAGAGCAGGATGACGACGATCGCGACCGTGGTCGCGACCGCCGACAGGGCGCACAGAAACAGCACCGCCTCGATCGCGCTTTCCTTCAGCCGCCGCGCGCGCTTGTGCGCGAGCCGCGCGGCGTGGACCGACTGCGCGACGGGCATGCGGACGCCGACCTGCTCCATGGCGGGGACGGGAGGCGGTATTTTATCGGTTCAGGGCGCAAAAAAACGGAGGGCCGCAGCCCTCCGTGTCGCGGGGCAGGGATCCCGTCAGAGCTTCGCCTCGAGGGCGATCAGCTCGTCGATCGTCAGGCCGACCTTGTTCTCGCCGCCGAACTTCGTGCCGACGACGCGCCGCGCGACCTGCTGCGCGTTGTGCTCGTAGGCCTTCGCCGGCAGCGGCACATACTTCACTTCCTTCGCGAGTTTGGCGCCGTGGCGGTTGTAGAACTCGACGAATTCGCGCACTTCCGGCCGGTCGAGCGACTTGGCGTTCACGTAGATGAAAATGGGACGCGACAGCGGCTGGTAAGTGCCGTCGAGCACGGTCTTTTCGCTCGGCTCGACCGCGGGCGCGCCCTCGCGCGCGACGATCGGCACCGCCTTCAGCTTGTCCTTGTGCTCGGCGTAGTACGCGTAGCCGAAGAAGCCGAGCGCGTTCACGTCGCGCGCTACGCCCTGCACGAGGACGTTGTCGTCCTCCGAGGCGGTGTAGTCGCCGCGCGAGGACTTCGCCTTGCCGACGATCGCCTCGGTGAAATAGTCGAACGTGCCCGAGTCGGCACCCGCCCCGAAGAGCTTGAGCGGCGCGTCCGGAAACGCCGGGTTCACCTGGTTCCAGCGCGTGATCTTGCCCTGCGCCGCCGGCTCCCAGACCTTCCTCAGCTCGGCGACCGACAGCTGCTTGACGAAATTGTTCTTCGGATTGACGACCACCGTGAGCGCGTCGTAGGCGATCGGCAGTTCGATGTAGGCGATGCCGGCCTTCTGGCACTCGGCCATCTCGGCCTTCAGGATCGGGCGCGAGGCGTTCGAGATGTCGGTCTCGCCGCGGCAGAACTTCTTGAAGCCGCCGCCGGTGCCGGAGATGCCCACGGTCACCTTGTATTTGCCCTTCACCGCCTTCTGGAACTCCTCGGCGACCGCCTCGGTGACCGGAAACACGGTGCTCGAGCCGTCGATCTTCACCACCTGCGCGAACGCCGCCTGCGACGCGAGCGCCGTGCCGGCGAACGCCAGGACCTTGGCTGCCTGTCTCAGCTTCATCGCTTTGTTTCTCCTGTCAATTGAGAACGCCAGTCTAGGCGTCGAAGGTTACAGGTTTGTGACAGCGCGCCCGTGGCCGCGCGCGCGCCGCGCCGTGCGCGCGCCGAAACCCGCGGTGCGGTGCGCGCCTCGCCGAGAAGATAGGCGGCGCTGCGCGCGAGAAAGGCGCGCACGATCGCGTCCGCGCAAACGGGCTCGGGCTGCATCGCGCGCGGTACGATACGGTCGCTCGGCGACAGCCCGATGACAGCGCGCGCTGCGCCTCGGTGCGCAGCGTGTTGGCATACTGTGCGTCATGCGCGTCTTCAACGTCCTTTTTCTCTGCACCGGAAACTCGGCGCGCTCGATCCTCGCCGAGGCGTATCTCAACGCCCGCGGCGGCGGCCGCTTTCGCGCGTTCAGCGCCGGCAGCCGCCCCGCCGGGCGCGTGAACCCGTTCGCGCTCGAGCTGCTCGCCGCGCGCGGCATCGCGACGGATGCGCTGCGCTCGAAGTCGTGGGACGAATTCGCGCAGCCGTCGGCGCCGCGCATGGATCTCGTGATCACCGTGTGCGATTCGGCAGCGGGCGAGCACTGTCCGTTCTGGCCGGGCCAGCCGATCACCGCGCACTGGGGCGTACCGGATCCGGCCGCGGCCGCAGGCGACGACGAGGCGCGGCGCCGCGCGTTCGCGATCGCGTTCGAGCGACTGCGCGCGCGCATCGATCGGCTGCTCGAACTGCCGATCGAGTCGCTCGATCCGCGCGCGCTGCGCGAGCGGCTCGCCGAGATCGGCCGCACCACCGACCGATGATCCTTCGGCGCGCCGCCGCCGAAGCGCTCGGCACGGCGCTCCTTGCCGCCGCCGTGGTCGGCTCGGGCATCATGGCCGAGCGGCTCGCGCGAGGCGAGGAGGCGCTCGCGCTGCTCGCGAACGCGATCGCGACCGGCTGCGCGCTCTTCGTCCTCATCGAAGCGTTGAAGGGCGCAAGCGGCGCGCACTTCAATCCGGTGGTCACCGCCGCGCTCGCGCTCGCGCGTCGGCACCCGGTGCGCGAGATCGCGCCGTACGTCGTCGCGCAGCTTCTCGGCGCGCTCGCGGGCGTGCTCGCGGCGCACGCGATGTTCGATCTGCCGCTCGTTCAGCTGTCGGGGAAAGCGCGCACGGGTGCCGGGCAGTGGCTCGCCGAGGCGATCGCCACCTTCGGTCTCGTCTTCGTCGTCCTGCGCGGCGTGCGCACCGCGAGCGCCGCGTTGCCCGCCGCGGTCGCCGCCTACATCACCGCCGCCTACTGGTTCACCGCGTCGACTTCGTTCGCGAACCCGGCGCTCACCGTCGGCCGCGCGCTCTCGGGCACGTTCTCCGGGATCGCGCCGGAGCACGCCCCGGCGTTCGTCCTCGCGCAGTTCGGCGGCGCCGCGGCCGCCTGGGCGTTCGAGCGCTGGCTCTCTGCGCCGCGTGCCGACGCCCCGGCGCCGGCGCCCCGGCCCCTCAGAACGGATACGCGGTCGCGCGGTCCTGGATCGTCACCCACTGCCACTGGGTGAACTCCTCCCAGTTGGCGACGCCCCCGTGCCGGCCGCCGTTGCCGGAGGCGCCGGTGCCGCCGAAGGGCACCCAGGGTTCGTCGGCGACCGTCTGGTCGTTGATGTGGATGATCCCGGTCTTAAGCCTCGCGGTAAACGCGAGCGCCCGCTCGAGCGACTGCGTGATCACGCCGGCCGACAGTCCGTATTCGGTGGCGTTCGCGAGCGCGATCGCCTCCTCGTCCGACTCGAACGGCATCACCGCGACCACCGGTCCGAACACCTCCTCGTGCACGACCCGCATGCTGGCGTTGACGCCCTCGAGCACGGTGGGCCGGTAGCACAGACCTTCGTAGGTGCCGCCGGCGCGCAGCACCGCGCCCTTCGCGATCGCGTCCTTGACGATGCCGTCCACGCGCTCCAGTTGCCGCGCGTTGATGAGCGGGCCGAGGGCGACGGTGCCCGAGAGCGGATCGCCGACCGGCAGCCGCTTCGCTTTCTCGACCAGCCGCTCGGTGAGATCGCGCGCGATCGAGCGGTGCGCAAGGACCGTGCCGGTCGCCATGCAGATCTGCCCCTGGTGCAGATACGCGCCCCAGGCGACGCAGGAGGCAGCGACATCCAGATCGGCGTCGTCCAGCACGATGGTCGAGTTCTTGCCGCCGAGCTCCAGCGTCACCTTCTTCAGGTGCCGGCTCGCGAGCTCCCCCACCTTGCGACCCGTGGCCGAAGAGCCGGTGAACGAGATCATCGCGACGTCGGGATCGGCGATCAGCGCCTCGCCGGTCGCCGCGCCCCCGGGCAGCACGTGCAGCAGCCCCGGCGGCAGTCCCGCCGCCTCGAACAGCCGCGCGAGGATGAAGCCGCCGGTGATCGGCGTCTGCGGATCGGGTTTGAGGATCACCGCGTTACCGAGCGCGAGCGCCGGGGCGACCGCGCGCGTCGAAAGGATGAGCGGAAAGTTGAACGGCGAGATCACGCCCACCACGCCGTGCGGCACGCGCCGCGCAAAGCTCATGCGCTTCGGGCCCGAAGGCAGCATCACGCCGGGCGGTTGCGTCGCGATCGCCGCCGCCTCGATGAGGATCTCGGTCGCGAACTGGATCTCCTTGTCGGCCTTCGGCGCGATGCCGCCGGTCTCGCGCATGATCCACGGGCGCAGCTGCTCGGCGTGCGCTTCCAGAAGCTGCGCCGCGCGCCGGAGCACCGCCGCGCGCCGATCGGCCGGGGTCGCGGCCCATTCGGGCTGCGCGGCGCGCGCCGCCTTCGCCGCCTCGCGCACGTCCTCGGCGTCGGCGATGCCGACCTCGGTGAGGACTTTCCCGGTCGCCGGCTCGATCACCTCGCGCGTGCCGCCCTTCGGCATCAGCCAGCGGCCGCTGTAGACCTTGCCCTTCCAGGCGTTCTCGGCGGCGAGGGTGACCGCCGTCGTCTGCTGCGTGGACATGAACAATCCTCCTTTCCAGGTGAGGGCGCCGGGGCGAGCCTCGGCGCCGAGATAGGCGGCGCGCAACCGCTCGGAGCGAAGGAGCTTTGCCGCCGGCCCCTGCATCACCACCGAGCCGCGCTCGATCACGTAGGCGCTGTCGGCGATCGCGAGCGCCTTGGCGACGTTCTGCTCGACGAGGAGAACCGTCACCCCTTCGTCGCGGATGCGGCGCACGATCGCGAGCAGTTCGTCGACCATCTTCGGCGCAAGGCCGAGCGAAGGCTCGTCCAGCATCAGAAGCCGCGGCTGCCCCATCAGCGCGCGGCCGACCGCGAGCATCTGCTGCTCGCCGCCGGACATCGTGCCGGCCAGTTGCCCGCGCCGCTCGGCAAGCCGCGGAAAGAGCGCGAATACGCGCGCAAGCCTTGCCGCGCGCTCTGCGCGCGGCACCAGATACCCGCCGAGCTCGAGGTTCTCCTCGACCGTCATCTGTGCAAAAAGCTGCCGGCCCTCGGGCACCTGGGCGACGCCTTTCGCGACGATCGCGGCCGGGGAGGCCGGCAGCGGCTCGCCATCGAGCAGCACGTCGCCCGAGCGCGGCAGAAGGCCCGAGAGCGCGCGAAGCAGCGTCGTCTTGCCGGCGCCGTTCGGACCGACGACGACGGTGAGCTCGCCCGGCGGCACCTCCAGATCGACGTTCTGCAGCACGCGGATGCCGCCGTAGCCGGCCGAGAGGCCGCGCACGACGAGCCCGGCGCCGCGCGTCGTCGCTTTCGCTTCGGGCTTCGCGCTCATGCGGCCAGACGCTGCGGTTCGATCTCTTCGCCGAGGTAGGCCTCGACGACCGCGGGGTCACGCGCGACCGCGCGCGGATCGCCGTCGGCGATCTTTCTGCCCTGGTGCAGCACCGCGACCCGCTCGACCTGATCCATCAGCACGCGCACCGCGTGCTCGATCCAGACGACCGCGACGCCCAGCTCGTCGCGCACCCGCCGGATGAGCGCCGCGCTCGCTTCGAGCTCCGCGTGCGTGAGGCCGGCGGCGACCTCGTCGAGGAGAAGCACCCGCGGCCGCGCGGCAAGCGCCATGCCGATCTCGAGCAGCCGCTGGCGGGCAGGCGTGAGCGCCCCCGCCGGCACTGCCGCCGCTTCGCCGAGCCCGAGGAAGCCGAGGATCGCCTGCGGGTCGTCGAAGGCGTCGTGCGCATGCACGCGGCTGCGGCCGGCGAACTCCATCCCGAAACGCACGTTCTCGAGCGCCGTCATGTCGCGAAAGACGCGCGGCGTCTGAAAGGTGCGCGCAACGCCGTGGCGCGCGAACACGTGCGCCGGGCGGCCGGTGAGGTCGGCGCCGCCGACGATGAGCCGCCCGGCGTCTGGCGCGAGCACGCCCGAGAGCGCGTGAAAGAACGTGGTCTTTCCTGCGCCGTTCGGCCCGATCAGGCCGACCAGTTCGCCCGCGCGCACGTCGAGGTCCACGCCGTCACAGGCGACCAGGCCGCCGAAGCGCACCGTCACTGCGCGCGCCGAAAGCACCGGCTCAGGCATGCCGCTGCCTCCATTTCCAGCGCTCGAGCAGCGACGCAAGCCCGCCCGGCAGATAGAGCACGAGCAGGATCAGGAGCGCGCCGAGCACGATCAGGTAGGCGTAGGGAAACTGAAGGCGCAGCAGCTCGGTGAGCACGCTGAATACGACCGCCGAGGCGATCGGGCCGGCGAGCGTGTGCGCGCCGCCCACCATCGCGATCAGCACCGTCTGAAAGCCGATGAACGGGTTGAAGACCGACGCCGGCTCGATATAGGTCCAGCGCACCGCGACCGCCGCCCCGAGCGCGCCGGCGAAGAACGCCGCAAGCGCAAAGCCCCCCGTCTTGACGAGCCGCGTGTTCACCCCGAGCGTGCGCGCCCGCTCCTCGTCCGAGCCGACACCGGCGAGGGCAAGCCCGAAGCGGCTCGCGCGCACCGCGGCGGCGGTCGCGACCGCCGCGAGCGCGAGCGCCAGTACGACGAGGTACACCGTTTCGGTCGCCGGGGGGTCCGAGATCACGCGTCCGACGGTGCGCGCCCAGGTCTTCTCGCCATAGGTGATCGCGTGCCGCACGAGCTCGCCCAGGCCGAAGGTGATCACCGCGAAATAGGCACCGCGCAGGTGCAGCACCGCGGCGCCGATCGCGGCGGCAAAGAGCGCGGCGGCGAGCCCTCCGAGCGGCACCGCGACCGCATACGGAAGCGTGCCGTGGCCCCAGGCGGTGACGTAGGCGCCGATGCCGAAGAACGCCGCGGTGGCGAGCGAGAGGTAATTGGTCGCGCCGGAAAACATCGCCCAGCTCACCGCGAGCCCGACGTACATGAGGCAGGAGAGCGTGAGCGAGAGCGCGAAATCGGACACGAGCCACGGCGCCGGCGCGAGAACGAGCCCGGCGATCGCGCAGGCGGCGAGCGCGGTCGCGAGCCTCATCGCGCGAAAAGCCCCTTCGGCCGGGCGAGCAGCACCGCGATGAACACCGCGTAGGAAAGGAGCATCTTGAGCGAGGGGCTCGTGAAGTGCATGCCGAGCGCCTCGACGACGCCGAGGAGCAGGCCGCCGGCGAGGCAGCCCGCGGCGCTGCCCAGCCCCCCGAGCGTGATGACGATGAGCGCGGTGACCGTGTAGGGCTCGCCCATCGCGGGCGTGATCTCGTAAACCATCGAAAGCAACCCCCCGGCGACCCCGGCGAGCGCAAGCCCCGCGCCGAACACCACCGGATGCAGCACCGCCGTGTCGATCCCCACGAGTTGCGCCCCCGCCGGCGACTGCATCATCGCGCGCACCGCCTTGCCGACGAGCGTCCAGCGCAGGACCGCGATCAGAAAAAGGCTCGCCGCCACCGCGAAGCCGAACGCCGCGAGCCGATTGCCGGTGAAGCGCGCGCCCATGATCTCGACCGGCTCGGCGAGGAACGAGTAGCCCCGCAGGTCGGCGCCCCAGACGAGGTAGGCCGCGTTCTGCACGAGGTACATCAGGCCGAAACCGACGAGGAGGCTTCGCGCCTCGATCAGCTCGACCGCGGGCGAAGTGCGCGCGATGCGCCGAAAGCACAGGCGATAGACGAGGAGCCCTGCGCCGAAGAGCGCGAGCGCGACCACCGGGAGAAAAGCGAGCGGATTGACTCCGGCGAACGTATGGGCGAGCCACGTGAGGTAAGCCCCGAGCATCAGGAACTCGCCGTGCGAGATGTTCATGATGCGCATCAGCCCGTACTGGAGGTTCAAGCCGATGGCGACGAGCGCATAGATGCCGCCGGTGATCAGGCCGGAGGCGATCAGCTCGAGCCAGAATCCCATGCGCGTCCGATTCCCGCAAACGAAAAGGCCCCGCCGACGCGGCGGGGCCGCGCGCGCGACGCCTCGCCTAGCGCCAGGCGGGCTTCGGGAAGAGCGCCGGCGCGGTCGCCTTGTCGGGCGGCCAGACGACCTCGAACTCGCGACCCTGCCACTGGCTGACGACCCCCGGCGTCGTCACGTTCTCGCCGTCCTTGAAGCGGACCTTGCCGATCACGGTGTCGAACTCGCCGGTCGCGATCGCGTCGCGCAGCGCCTTGCGATCGAGGCCGACCTTGGCCACCGCCTGCTCGAGCACCTGAAGCGCCGCCCAGGCGTGCGCGCTCGCCCAGCGATCCGGCTCCTTGTTGTGCTTGGCGACATGCGCGTCGAAATACGCCTTAGCCGCCGGGCTCGACTTCGGGTTGAGGGTCCCGAGCCCCATCACGCCCTCCACCGCCGGCCCGAGCTTGTCACGGTAGATCGGAAACGCGGTGCCGACCGCGGCGTAGAACGCCTTCGGATTGAACGCGATCTCGCGCGCCTGCGCGGTGACGAGGAAGGTGTCGGGCGGATACGAAAGCGCGATGAACGCATCCGGGTTCTTCGCCTTGATGTCGTTCAGCACCGGCTTCAGGTCCTTCACCCCGAGCGGATAGGTCTTCTTCTCGATGATGCGGATGCCCTTTTCCTTGAACGCCGCCTCGAGCCCCGTGTACTGCTCCAGACCGAAAAGCTCGTCCACGTGGATCACCGCGGCGGTCTCTACCCGCCGCGCCTTCAGGAACTCGGCGAGCGCCTCCATCATGCGGTCGGGCTGCTGCAGAATCGCGAAGAAGTAGGGATTCTTCATGCCGAGCAGCCGGCGGCCGGTCGCGGTCGGGGCGATCATCGGATAGCCGTACTTCTGGATGAGCGGCATCACCGCGAAGTTGGCGCCGGTGCCCCACGGCGGAAGGATGAGATCCACCTTGTCGCTGCCCATCAGCTTCTCGTAGGTGCGAACGACCGTTTCCGCCTCGCTGCGGTCGTCGAAGCCGACCAGTTCCACCTTTCGCTTCCTGCCCTTGACGTTCAGGCCGCCCGCGGCGTTCACCTGATCGGCCCACATGATGTAGTTCGGCTCCTGTGTGAGCTGCGCGCCCGCCGCCCACGGGCCGGTACGCGCGATCGCGTAGCCGATGCGGACCGGCGCCTCCTGCGCGGCCGCCGGCAGACACGCGGCCGCCAGCGCGACCGCCGAGAGAATCCCGCCGAAACGGGCGATGGACATGGTCACCTCCTCCGTGGAAAGCGAGCGCCGCAGAGCGCCCGCGGCGCACTGTACGGAGCGCGCGCCGCCGCTGTCAAGCCGATTGTTTGCGCGTCCAACAAACCTGCGCCGCCGCACGCGGCGTGCGGGACGCGGCGTAGAATGCTGCCACGCAACGCACGACAGAAGGAGAGCCCGATGAACGCCCCCGCCTCTTCCGGCCTTCCGGCCATCGGCCTCAAGGATCCGAAGCTCTACCGCGACCGAGCCTACGTGAACGGCGAGTGGTGCGCTGCCGCCTCGGGCAGGACCTTTCCGGTGACCGATCCGGCGAGCGGGCAGACGATCGCGCGCGTGCCCGACATGGATGCGCACGACGTGCGTCGCGCGATCGAGGCGGCGAATGCCGCTTTTGCCGGCTGGCGAGCGAAAACCGCGAAGGAGCGCGCCGCGATCCTTCGCCGCTGGTACGACCTCGTGATGGCGGCGCAGGACGACCTCGCGCTCCTTCTCACCACCGAGCAGGGCAAGCCGCTTGCGGAAGCGCGCGGCGAGATCGCCTACGGCGCCTCCTTCATCGAGTGGTACGCCGAGGAAGGAAAGCGCGTCTATGGCGACGTCATTCCGCAGCACCAGCCGGACAAGCGGCTGCTCGTCCTGAAGCAGCCGGTCGGGGTCTGCGCCGCGATCACGCCGTGGAATTTCCCGAACGCGATGATCACGCGAAAGGTCGCGCCCGCGCTCGCCGCCGGCTGCACCGTGGTACTGAAGCCCGCCGAGCAGACGCCGCTTTCGGCGCTCGCGCTCGCCGAACTCGCCGAGCGCGCGGGGGTTCCTCCCGGCGTCCTCAACATCGTGACGACGAACGACCCGGCGGCGGCGGGCGCAGAATTCACCTCGAACCCGCTCGTTCGCAAGATCACCTTCACCGGCTCGACCGAGGTCGGCCGCATCCTCATGCGCCAGTCGGCCGACCAGGTGAAGAAGATCTCGTTCGAGCTGGGCGGAAACGCGCCGCTCATCGTCTTCGACGACGCGGATCTGGAGGCGGCGGTCGAAGGCGCGATCGCCTCCAAATACCGCAACGCCGGCCAGACCTGCGTGTGCGCGAACCGCATCTACGTGCAGGACGCGATCTACGACGCGTTCGCGAGGAAGTTCGCCGAGCGCGTCGCCGCCTTCAAGGTCGGCCCCGGCACCGAACCCGGGGTGGTGATCGGCCCGCTCATCGATGCGCAGGGCCTCGCCAAGGTCGAGGAACACGTCGCCGATGCGCTCGCCAAGGGCGCGCGCGCGCTCGTCGGCGGCCGGCGCCACGCGCGCGGGGGTCTTTTCTTCGAGCCCACGGTGCTCGTCGGGGCGACCCCCGAGATGCGCCTTGCGCGCGAGGAAACCTTCGGGCCGGTCGCGCCGCTCTTTCGCTTCCGCACCGAGGAAGAGGCCGTTCGCATGGCCAATGCCACCGAGTTCGGGCTCGCGGCGTATTTCTTCGCGCGCGACGTCGGGCGCGTCTTTCGCGTCGCCGAGGCGCTCGAGGCCGGGATCGTCTCGGTGAACACCGGGATCTTTTCGCAGGAAGTGGCGCCCTTCGGCGGCGTGAAGCAGTCGGGCATCGGGCGCGAGGGCTCGAAGTACGGCATCGAGCCGTTCCTCGAGATCAAGTTCGTCTGCCTGGGCGGCATCCAGCCCTGAGCGGGTCGCTCGCGGCGCGGCTGCGCGAGCTGTATCCGCCGCTCGCCTCGCTCCCTGCGGGCGAGTTCGAGACGCTCGCAGGCGAGCTGGAACCCGTGCGGTTGCCAGACCGCGCGCTTCTTTTCGAGGAGCGCTCGCCCTGCCGCGGCTTTCCGTTCGTGCTCGAAGGCCGCGTGCGGGTGGCGAAGCTCTCCGCAAGCGGTCGCGAGATCGTGCTCTACCGGGTCCATCCGGGCGAAGGTTGCGTCCTCACTTCCAGTTGCCTCCTCGGCCGCCTCGACTACAGCGCTCGCGGAACGGCCGAGGGCGAGGTGCTGCTCGCGCTCCTTGCCCGCACGCGCTTCGATGCGCTGCTCGCCTCGCACGCGCCCTTTCGCGAGTACGTGTTCCGGCTCTTCGGCGAGCGCGTCGCGGAACTCATGCAGCTCGTCAAGGCGGTGGCGTTCCAGCGCCTCGACCGGCGGCTCGCGGCGCTACTTCTCGGGCGGGGGAACCCGGTGCGCGCGACGCATCAGGCGCTCGCCGACGAACTCGGCAGCGTGCGCGAGATCGTGACGCGGCTGCTCCGGCATTTCGCCGAGGAAGGGCTGGTCTCCCTCGGCCGCGAGCGGATCGAGATCCTCGACCCCGCGCGCCTTCGCCGGCTCGCCGCCGGCGACTGACTGTGTAACCGAGGTCACAGACCCGCCCCTTGCGCCGGCGGCAGACTGCACCCACATTGCTTCGGCAAGGAGGTGACCATGACGACCAACGTCGGCGCAATCGACAAGGCGGTAAGGATCGTGGTGGGACTTGCGCTGCTCTCGCTCGTCTTCGTACTGGAGGGCGGCGCGCGCTGGTGGGGGCTTGTGGGCCTCGTGCCGCTCGGCACGGCGCTCGTCGGCCACTGCCCGCTCTACAGCCTGCTCGGCGTGAGCACCTGCCCGGCCGAGAAAAAGCACGCCTGATGTGCGATCATCCGGCGCGATGAGCGCGCCGGAGATCGCCTGGAGGCCGGACGCCGCGACGCTCGCGCAGGCGAACCTCGCGGCGTTCATGCGCGCGCTCGGCGTCGCGTCCTACGACGAGTTGCTGCGCCGCGCGGACGAAGAACCCGAGTGGTTCTACGCGGGGCTGCTGCGCCACCTCGACTGGCGCTTCTACCGCCCCTTCGAGCGCGTATTCGACAGCTCGCGCGGTGCGCCCTGGACGCGCTGGTGCACGGGCGCAACGACCAACGTCGTACTGAACGCGCTCGATCGCTGGCGCGGCACGCCGGCGTACCCGAAGACCGCGCTCGTCTGGGAGGGCGAAGACGGCGCGCGGCGCGAATATTCCTACGCCGACCTCGACCGCGAAGTCTGCCGCGCCGCGGCGATGCTGCGCTCGCTCGGTCTCGGCCGCGGCGACGTGGTCGCGCTCTACCTTCCGAACATCCCCGAGGCGATGGTCGCGATGCTCGCGGTGCCGAAGATCGGCGCGATCGCGATGCCGCTCTTTTCCGGTTTCGGCGCAGAAGCGGTACGCGCGCGCCTGGAGCTCGGCGGCGCCCGCGCGATCGTCACCGTGGACGGCTCGAGCCGCCGCGGCAAGCTCGTCGACGCAAAATCGGTGGTGGACGAAGCCGCGGCCGGACTTGCGGGGCTCGAGCGAGTGCTCGTCATCCGGCATGCCGGAAACCCTGTCTCGTGGCAGGCTGGCCGCGACCGCTGGTGGCACGAGGAGATCGCGCGCGCCCCGACGGAGGCGCCGACCGAGCCGATGGGCGCAGACGACCCCTACCTCCTCGTCTTCACCTCGGGCACCACGGGAAAGCCGAAGGGCGTGGTGCATGCGCATCTCGGCTTTCCGGTGAAGATCGTGATGGATCTCGCGCTCGTCATGGACTGCAAGCCCGAGGACCGGCTCCTCTGGATGTCGGACATGGGCTGGGTGGTGGGGCCGCTCATCGTGTACGCGACGCCGACGATCGGGGCGACGCTCGTCCTTGCCGAAGGCGCGCCGAACTATCCGGATGCCGATCGCATGTGGCGGCTCATCGCCGAGCACGGCGTGACGTATCTCGGGGTTGCGCCGACCACGATTCGCACGTTCGTCGCGCAGGGAAGCGAGCCGTGGAAGCGCTACGACCTTTCTCGGCTGCGGGTGATGGTCTCGAGCGGCGAACCGTGGACGCCGCAGGCGTGGTGGTGGCTCTTCGGGCGCGTGGGCGAAGGGCGGGTGCCGCTTCTCAACTTCTCGGGCGGCACCGAGATGATGGGCATTCTCGGCTGCACGCTCCTTCGGCCGCTCAAACCCTGCGCGTTCAACACGCCGATTCCGGGCACCGGCGCGGACGTCGTGGACGAACAGGGCCGCTCGGTCGCGCCGGGCGTAGTGGGAGAACTCGTGATGCGCCGCCCGGTGATCGGGCTCACGCGCAGCCTGTGGAAGGACGACGAGCGCTACCTCGAGACCTACTGGAGCACGTGGCCGGACATCTGGCACCACGGCGATTTTGCGAGCCGCGACGCCGACGGCCACTGGTACATCTGGGGAAGGTCGGACGATACGCTCAAGATCGCGGGCAAGCGCACCGGGCCGGCCGAGATCGAGTCATTGCTCGCGGCCACGGGCAAGCTCGCCGAGGCGGCCGCGATCGGTGTGCCGGACACGGTGAAGGGCCAGGCGCTCGTCCTCGTGTGCGTGCCGCGGGACGGGGTCGCGGCGGGCGATGCGCTCGCCGAGGAACTCTCGCAGGCGGTGGTGCGGGGGCTTGGCGTCCCCTTCCGCCCGAAGGCGGTGGTGTTCGTCTCCGATCTGCCGAAGACGAGGAACCTGAAGATCATGCGCCGCGTGATCCGCGCGGCGTACCTCGGCGAGAACCCGGGCGATCTCTCGGCGCTCGTCAACCCCGAGACGATCGCCGAGATCGCGGCACGGCGATAGCGGCGGGCGCGGGCCGGCCGGCGCGCGCTCCGTGAGCGATTCGAGAAACGCGACGAGATCGGCCGCCTCGCCGGGCGAGAGCTTCAAGGGACGAAGGATCGCCTCGCCGTCGGTGTGCAGCCGCTCGAGCGGAAGCTCCGAGTAGTGGCGCACGACATCGGCGAGGGTCGCGAGGCTCCCGTTGTGCATGTAGGGCGCGGTGCGCGCGACGTTACGCAGCGAGGGCACCTTGAATTCGCCGAAATTGCGGTGCTGAAGCTCGACGTGCCGGGTCTTTGCGGCGGCTGCGCCGCTCGGATCGTCGTTGTAGCGGCCAAGGAGGTTGAAGGGGTTCGCGGCAAGGCGCCGGATGCCGCCGTGCCGTCCCGGGTCCACGCTGCGGTCGGGGTTGAAGAAGGGGATGCCGATGTCGTGGAACTCGCCGTTCGTGAACGCCGGGCCGAAGTGGCAGACGTTGCAGCGGCCGCGGCCGACGAAAAGGCGCGCGCCGCGCTGCGCCGCCGCCGGATAGCGCGCCGCGGCCTGAAGATCGCCCGCGGCGAGCGCATCGCGAAAGTCGTCGAAGGGCGTGCGGCCGGAAACCAGCGTCTCCTGAAACGCCGCGAGCGCCTTGCCGATTCCGGCGAGCAGCGCTTCGTCGTCCGCCGGCGGGGGCGCACCGAACGCCCTCTTCCAGCGGCAGACGTAGTCCGGGTCGTTTCTGACGAGCGCCGCGGCGCGCGCAGCGCCCGCGCCCATTTCGCGCGGATCGAGGATGGGGCGGATGCTCTGCGCCCAGAGCGAATCGCCCGCGCCGTCCCAGCCGAACCAGCGTTGGTGGCGCACGTTGAGGAGGCTCGGGGTGTTGCGCTCAAGCTCGAGGCGGCCGAAGGCGCGCGCGCGGCCGTCCTGCCAGGCGCGCGAGGGCACATGGCAGCTTGCGCAGAGC